>DTYY01000167.1 GCA_012961645.1 Methanosarcinales archaeon
GAGACCATCGTTTCATACAACGCTTCGGTCTACAGGGACCAGACAGGAGAGGTGGTTGGTGCCTTTGCCGCTGCTCGTGACATCACAGAACGAAAGCGTGCAGAGAAGGAGTTGCAGGAAACCATCAAGAGGCTTGAGGAGTATACCACTCGTATCAATAATCTTGTGGTGACGATGCTGGGGGAGATCACAGAGAAGAGGTGAGGTTGCAATCCTCGACATATCACCATGTGCAGTCCCAAAAGCGTTCACGAATAGATAACGATTGGATCACCGTTTGCTGACGGTGATCCCTGGTGTGAGGTGCACCGGTTTGTTATTTGGGTGTTTTTCGACTCGAGGAGAAGAAATCAAAGAGTCTCATCAGAACCAGAAGAATTAATACGATCCAGATCAACGAATAACAACGAGGAAGGTAAATATGGCGCAGATATACTATGATAAAGATGCGGACCTCGACACTCTGAAGGAAAGGACGATTGCAGTGATTGGATACGGCAGCCAGGGGCATGCACAGGCGCAGAATCTGAACGATTCGGGATTGAACGTGATCGTCGGGCTGCGCAAGAGCAGCGAATCGTGGACGCAGGCAGAAAATGATGGTTTGAAGGTGATGACCGTGCCAGAAGCCTCTGCTGAGGCAGACATCATCCATATTCTCGTGCCAGACGAATTGCAATCGCAGGTATACACAGATGACATCAAGCCAGGGCTTGAGGCTGGTAATGCGATCTCGTTCTCACACGGCTTTAATATCCACTTTAACCAGATCATACCGCCAGATAACATCGACGTCTTCATGATAGCGCCAAAGAGCCCGGGACATCTGGTGCGCAGAACGTATCTTGAGGGCATCGGCGTGCCCGGTCTGATCGCTGTCCACCAGAATGCGACAGGGAATGCGCACGATATTGCACTCGCTTATGCAAAAGGGATCGGATGCACAAGGGCGGGCTTGATCGAGACGACGTTTGCAGAGGAGACCGAGACCGATCTCTTCGGAGAGCAGGTGGACCTGTGCGGAGGGGTCACCTGTATGATCAAAACAGCGTTCGAGATCCTTGTTGAGGCTGGATACCAGCCAGAGATTGCATATTTTGAGACGCTGCACGAACTGAAACTGATCGTTGATCTGATCCATGAGGGCGGACTCTCAAAGATGTGGGATTCGGTCTCGAACACCGCTGAATACGGCGGACTTACGGTCGGTCCGAAGATCATCAACGAGTACTCTGAGGACGCCATGTACGATGCGCTCGAAAAGATCCAATCAGGCGAGTTTGCACGGGAATGGGTTCTTGAGAGCCGTGCAGGACGCCCGGTGTTAAATGCACTCGAACGCAGGGAGAATAACCATCCGGTCGAGGTGATCGGCAAAGAACTTCGTGCGATGATGCCATGGTTAAATTCTTGAGTTTAATAGATGAAACGTTGATCTGAAACGTTTCATTTTAATTTTGGGGACAAGGGGGTTATAATATCGATAAAACAAAGGTTACTGCATTTGTATTGACCGTATCTGTATTGCTGCTGGGGTTGGTGGGTTCAGGCTGTGTAGATTCAGAGGACGTCGAATCGGCGACCGTCCGGACGTATCTGGAAGCGAGGAGCAAAAACGACTACATAGCAGCGGCAAATGTCGTGGACAGCGGCTACCAGTCGAAGGGCTACATCATGCTGACATGGGATCGGGTGGATAATGTAGCAAACAAGAATATCACCAATATCACGTTAACCCAGAACGTTTCCGGCAATCAGGCGGTGGTGATCGCGAATTACACCGAAATCGAGTATGATCCGGATTCTGACAACGTCCTCGGCGAGCAGGAGGTAACCCAGTACTTCAGACTCGAGAACACCGACGGGATATGGCTGATCACCGAGATCTCGCCTGCACCTCTGCCCATGAGGGAGTCGACCGGAAAGGTCAAGAAGACACCTCTTGACCTTCTCACCGACAACGCGATATTCCTTCTACCCGCAGCATTTGCCATGCTCGGAGTCGGCGTTTACCTCGACCGCAAGGATAAGGCAGAGCGTGCCGGCACAGGCGGTGGTGTTGGTGCGGGTGGCGCTGGCGCAAAAGTCGTCATGCTGCAGAGCGCGCAGATCGCCAAGTTTGTCAGATGCATACCCTCGCAGATGAGAGCAGGCACCTCAGGCACGATCGATGTCTGGATCAAGAACTTCAACGAACAACCGTACCAGAATCTCTCGGTGACCGCCGTATTCCCTGATTCCGTCCGTTTGAAGAAAGCAAAACTTAAATTCGGTGTTCTTCCGCCGGGAGAGACTGCAAAGCAGACATGGAACATCAAACTGGCAGCGCCTGGAAAGTTCCAGATCAGTGATGTGACCGTTACCTTTACGTTCGGCGGAAAAAAATACGCAGGTGCGCTCAACCCTGTCTGGATACAGGTGGCGTAAGAAATCAGCATGAAAAGGCTCACGGTCGTACCAGAAAGGTGTTCAGGATGCAGGTTGTGCGAACTGGCATGTGCAATCCACGCGTCAGGTTCAAACAACCCGAAGAAATCAAGAATCCGCGTTATCTCGCTGTATCCGCATCCGGTCGTCCGGATGCCGATCTTCTGCAAGCAGTGCAGGGAGCCAAAGTGCAGAGATAGCTGTCCTGTGGATGCGATCGTTGTTCAGGACGGTATCGTGGCCATTGATGAGGAAAAGTGCATCTCTTGCCAGTCCTGCGTTGTTTCCTGTCCCGATGGCGCAATTTTTGTCCATTCTGATATAGATACGCCTTTCAAGTGTGATCTGTGTGGCGGGGATCCGGTGTGCGCGAAGGTATGCCCGAAGAGGGCGATTCTGTATGTGCCCGAGCATACCCTTGGACAGGTTCACAGGCTGATGAGCGCGCTTGGTTATGCGCATCTACAGGAGGTCGAGTACTGGGAGCACGGCGTCAAAAAGACGCTCAAATACGCGGATATCGGAGAAGATGGGAGGGAGTAGGCGCATCGCAAGAACAAAGTATATAGCGAAGGGATATGCGTCTATAAGCTCGAAAAATTTTTTGTTAATTATATAATTTTAATATATTTATAGAGGAAACTTGAAGAGCGAGGAAAGACAGTTGAATGAGAAACCATTTGCAAATAGGATGGGTACCACCCATAAGTCGTTTATCAGAGAGATATTAAGAGTTACAGAGAATTCAAACATGATATCGTTTGCAGGTGGGCTTCCAAATCTCGATTTTTTCCCGGCGAAAGAGATTGCAAACGCATCTTTAAAAGTTTTAGAGGAAGATGGCAGGAATGTTCTTCAGTATAGCACGACTGAAGGTTATTTGC
>DTYY01000168.1 GCA_012961645.1 Methanosarcinales archaeon
GAGCTTGCGGATATGATATCAGGGACGCGCCCCCTGTTGAGCGACCGTTACATACATCTGGCAAAACGGATCGGGATGCGGCACAGGGTGCGGATCCCCGCGCATCTGAAGCGTAGAATGTGCAAACACTGCGGTAAGTATCTTGTTCCGGGCAGAACGTGCCGGGTGAGGCTTGATGGCACACGCGTCATCGTCACATGCAATGCATGCGGCAAACAGATCAGGTATCCGTACAAAGCATAAGGGCACAGGTGATTATGGCAAAGAATGTTATCCCGTTATCGACGGTGGACTGGTATGGAAGAGCGGTAACCGTTGTTTTTCTGATGGGCTGCCCGTTCCGCTGCCCGTACTGCCAGAACTACTCACTTCTCGAGATGGGGAAACTGGTTGCTGAACCGGCTGATGTCAAAGAGATCGAATCAGAGATCGAAAAGAACTCTCCATTCATAAGCGGCGTCATTTTCACTGGAGGCGAGCCATTTCAGCAGTTTGATGCACTACGCAGTCTTGCAGAGTTTGCTCACAGACAGGGGCTACTGGTCGGGGTTGAAACGAACGGATACTACACCGACCAAATCAGGCAGATGATTGAAGCGGATCTCGTTGATCTGATATGTATGGATGTGAAGGTGCCGCTGGAACGAGACGCCTATCTGCGTATCTGCGGCATCGATGCGGCTGACCATGTTTCGGATTCATTGAGACTATACGATCTATGCCAGGAGCATGAGATTGATTTTGAGGTGAGAACAACGGTGTTTCCCGATCTCATCGGATCACCGCAGGAGATACGGTCGATTGCCACAGAGGTCAGGGAACTTGCCGGTGATGTGCGGTATATCATTCAGCAGGGCATACCAGAGCACGCATGGAAGAAGCTATCCCAGCGATCGTTTACGCGGGATGAGTTGATGGCGCTTGCAGAAAACGCGAAGCCGTTTCTCTCTGATGTCAGAATCAGAACAAGGGAATGTGGGGAGGAGCGTGTAAGTGCATCTTAAACACCAGCAGTAGCCATCGAGGACCCCACGATCTGTTAGGTTTCCTAAAAAAACCTAATTTAATTAGGGCAGGATATTTGTATACCTAACAACACTTTTTTGATTATAATCTAAGTAGTAGAGCCTGAATGGTGAAATGATGCATATAAGTTCAAATGGTACGAGTCTGGCGCAGATGAAACCTGGTAAGCCCGCAAGAATCGTGGGGATCGGCGGAGGTCACGGTATCAGGCAGAAACTGAACCTGAGAGGCATCCATGAGGGCAGTGTGGTGCGCGTGATCTCCACAAAGGGTCCTGTCACCATCGAAGTTGGCAGGAACGTCATCTCGATCGGTCGCGGGATGGCACAGAAGATCAGGGTCGTCATGGTGTGATGGCAATGGAAAGGAAATTATCTGAGATGGATTATGATGAAGAGGGCACCGTGACAGAGATCGAGGAATATCTGCGAAGACGGGTGGCTGGTATGGGCATCAGAGTCGGCAAGAAGCTCAGGGTTGTCACAAAACAGCCGATCAAAGGCCCTGTGGATGTGATTGTTGATGGGGCAGAGACATCGCTTGGACTTGATATGGCAGAGAAGATTACTGTAGAGGTTGCGTGATGAAGATTCTTCTGATGGGACACCCAAATGTCGGCAAGAGCGTCTTTTTTAACCGTCTGACAGGAGCAAATGTCACGGAGTCGAATTATCCCGGAACAACGGTCGATTACACGAAGGGATGGATGAAGATCGATGGTAAGGACGTCGAACTCGTGGATGTGCCAGGGACATTCTCTCTTGATCCGAAGGACAAGGCAGAAGAGGTTGCTGTTGCGATGCTGCATGAGAACAGGGGTGCGCTGGTGATCTCTGTGATCGACGCTTCCAAGATCGAACGCGGGCTTTATCTCGCGCTGGAGATCATCGAGGAGGGATATCCTCTGGTGATCGCTCTTAATATGCGGGATGTTGCTGAGGACAAGAACATTCTGATCGATGCTGATAAATTAGAGCGGATTCTTGACATTCCAGTGGTTTCGACCGTCGCAATCTCGGGTGAGGGAATCAAAGAACTCGTATCAAGGGTTAAAGAGGCAAAACCTGTCGATGTGGATGATATCATCTCAAACGCCACAAAAGCCGCAGATGTAGGAGCTGCAGGAGACGTGCCATGAAACTGAGTGCTGAAGAGCGATGGGACTTGATCGACAGGATATCGAAAGAGACTGTGACATTTGGAGCATACAGACATACGCTCACAGATGCGATCGGAGAACTTACGATCAAGCCTCTGACAGGCATACCGATTGCGATAGCTGTTCTTTATGGTTTCTGGAGTCTATTCGGATCTTTTGCAGGAACACTCTGCACCGATGGATTCTTTGTCAAATTCTTCGACGGATACTGGCTGCCATGGCTCCAGCAGGTCTTCCCTGGACAGGGCAACTGGTTCTATGTCATCATGGTCGATGCAGGAGGAATCGAGAGTGGCGAGTTCGTACTCTCTGAAAGCTCCTTCGAGTCGTTTGGCGTGCTCACATCCGGGCTTTTCCTTGCAATTGGCGTTGTTCTGCCTGCAATATTCATATTCTACCTGATGCTTGCGATACTCGAGGATATCGGATATATGCCAAGACTCGCTGTTCTCATCGACACGATGCTGCACAGGATCGGTCTGCATGGGTATGCGATCGTGCCAACGATCCTATCGCTCGGGTGCAACGTGCCAGGGGTCGCAGCAACAAGAATTCTTGAGACGAAGAAACAGCGGTTCATCATGATGACACTCCTTGCCATATTCATCCCGTGCGGGGCTCAGATCGGGATCATGGAGGAGGTGGTGCCTGACCTGATAGGCTGGATTATGCTCTATCTGATCATCGGGTACTTCATCTTCGGTTATATCTTAAACAAGATCGTTCCCGGAAGAGCTCCTGAGTTTCTGATCGATGTGCCGCCATACCGAAGACCTTTAGCAAGGAACATTGGAAAGAAGATATATGGCAGGGTCACAGGGTTTTTTAAGGTTGCACTTCCCTTCGTACTGCTCGGCTGCGTCATCGTGGGCATTCTCTACCAGATGGGGGTCATCCAGTGGCTCGGTGGTGTTCTGGCGCCGATATTTGTCGGGTGGTTCGGCGTGCCGCCTGAGACCGCAGGTCCGCTCGTTGCTGCGTTCCTCAGAAAAGACCTTGCGGTTGCGCAACTCTCCACAATCGAGATGACAGAGTACCAGATGATCACATCCGTCGTGCTCGTCTCAATTTACTTCCCTTGCGTTGCAACGTTTGCGATGATGCTGAAAGAAGGATGGAAAGATCTACTCTGGGCACTTGCTGTTCTTGCAGTCGTCGTCTTCGTCTACGGCGGACTGATACACCTGATAGGGATACTGCTGGGGGTGGCGTGAGAATGACCGAAGAATCGCTGCCGTCGTCACCGTCGATTGCTGGCATCTACTTTGCCCTGCTCGGTATCGCAACAGTGGCATCCGGGCTTGCAGAACTGCTGCTCACAGCCAGTGGAAGCGAGTTTGTTTATGGAATCCTTGAGATACCAGGCGATATCTTCAGAGGTGGCTGGGGCGGATTCGTTGTGCTGTCCGCGGGACTGCTATATCTATCAGGAGCAAGGAACATGGTAGATATCCACCAGTTCGCAAAGGTCGTGATGGGTAGCATACTGATCTGGATCATTGCAGGGTGCGACATCTTTGCGATGATCGCGGAATCGATACCCGGCGGCGAGGATGGACCATGGCTCAACACGCTTTCAGGATTTATTGAAACGTACGCACCACCCTACTCGCCTGCGGTGTTGCTGCTGCCGTTCTCGCTTGTGGTGATCTATTATGTCCGCAAGAGAGTGTTCTTGGAAGGAGGGGGCAGGAATTCATCATGAGTAGAATGGAGGAGATTCTGTCAAGAATCAAGGGCGGAAACACCATTGATACGATCGCAAGAGATCTGGATATGAACCGATCCACGCTTATGGCGATGATCGAATTTCTGGTGGATGAGGGGTATCTGGAAAGGGTGGATATGGGGTGCGCCTGCTCCACCTCGAATTTATGTGAGCAGTGCCGCGGAACAGATACCGGTCCAGATATGGTGGTGTACACACTGACCCCGAAAGGTGAGGGTATGGTAGAAAGATTGAAATTGTAGGCTGCCCTAATATCAGTTA
>DTYY01000169.1 GCA_012961645.1 Methanosarcinales archaeon
AGCAAAACATCCTGGATTTCAGATCCCTCTGGGTACTCGATGTAAACAGAATAAAACGGTACCTCTGGCTTCCCCTCGACCAGCAATGACATTCCATCAGGGATTTCAACATAATCCAGTTCGTTTATGGTCGTGACTGCATAGTTCGGGACAACGATTTCCAGCGATGAAGGAGCTTCTTCTGCCAAAACCATTTGGCCAAGAGCTTTAGCAGTTGAATCTGATGCACTCGCTCCAACCTTGGGATCTCCATACAGATTATATTCTCTCGCCCAATAATGGTCATTACTTTTGGCTACAAGGTCCCTCTCTGTCTCAACGAAAGCCGCCCCAATAGATTTGGACGTCTTAACCCAGCCTTTATAGAACTTGTTCAAAGCACGATTATCTGGGCCGGACTGAGAGTTCTCTGTTGAACCGATGTAGACAGCAGCTCCACTATCAAAGAATGCCTCGGCAATGTTATAGTCGCCGCCATTATACGTAGTATGATTCTCGTAACGTCCTGATAAACAACAAAATGCAAAGACGAATGGATTGGTGTTACCGAAATTCACAGGGAAATCAGACGTATAGATAACGTCACACCATTCGTCAGGACCGGCATGATCAGAATACATGATAACATCTCTGCCAATAGCCATAGCCCTGAACCGCTGAAGCATTTTGGCATAACTGGGATAATCCTTCCAGAGGATTTTCTCTACGCTAAATTCATCATCAAGTATATCTGCAGTCTGATTAGCGTCCTTTGCCCACGAATCAGTACCGCCGCCATCTCCAGCTACTGTGAGGGCATGCGAACGGTCAAATTTGCAACCTATGCACGTTTGAATCGCATTCGATAGATTCGTTGGGCTGTTTCCGATGATTCGTCCCACAGCGAGTTCAGGCCGGTCGTCATTTCCAGATGTATCTGAATATGGTTGGTCGCTAAAATGAACTGATGGTAGATTCCATGCAGGAACAATCTCTGTCTCACCCACGATCAGAAGGTATCCCTCTAAAGGTTTAGAGAATTTCGGATTCAGTTTTTTCGCCCAGTCGCCACCAGGCCTTATCAGCTTCTGAATCTCGAGTTCACTCTGGGTATATGCATATCCGAGCACACCTTCCTTATACACTGCCAGCTGAGCCATCTCCGAGAGGAGATCGTCCACGTTGGCTGAGTCAGGGAGCGAGAACAGCCGGTATGGATCGGTTATAATCAGGTAATCGGCTTCCTTGAGAGCGTTTTCATACGCAGTCGCAATGGGCACGTTCCCTGTTGTGTGCAGAACTTTGTTCTTTGACTCCGTGAAATGCTCAGTCCCATCCTCCCCCTCATACCAGATCCTCACAATATGTCCAATCGAAGGCTTGGGAGGGTTTGAGTGAGCAAGGTAAACCAGTATCGGAATGGCGCCAAAAGTATACGTGTGTGAATCTCCGGGCGCGATATTTGTATTGTCGGTGATGCAGCAGACTCCATCCATGCTTGATGTCCAGCTCGCTCCGTGGAACCTGGCTTCATACTCGGCAGAGACCGGAACCGTAGTGGTGCGCGATATCGGTTGGAAAGACCGCAAGAAGTCCTGGATATATATATATTTGTCGCATCTGCAATACCCGTGTTATTCACGGTCAGTTCTATTACAAAACCGTTCTGGTGTCTGGTCACCTCATGCTTCGTGATTTCAAGGTACGGCTGGATCATCACCACGGGCGGATTGTATACGGTCACATCGACTGTATCTGTACCATTCTTCCCGTCCACATCCCATGCTCTGATCCCGATCCGGTATGCACCGTTTGGCATATGAGTGGTATTCCAGCTGAAGTGCACGGTTTTGCTGGTAGTGCTATGAGGAGAAGGAAACGATTCGACCGACTTCTTCATGCCATCGACGTAAAAGACGGCAGCATCCAGACCCGTGTCATCACGCAGGTCCGCAGTGATATCTATCGTCCCTGAAACAGTATCCCATTGACCGGGAGAGGTTATATTGACCGAAGGAGCAGCGACATCAATGACATTCAATAACCTGATTATACGCTCATCTATGACATAACTCCCGGCGATGTCGTACACCTTTGCTATAAGTGTATACTCCCCATTATCATACTTAGCAGTATCCAGAGTAAGCTCATAGGGTGGGGAATAATCAGTGAAGAGAAGCTCGTCAGATAGGAAAAACTCCACCTTCTCAACCCCGATATTATCCTCAGCCTCAGCCTCGATCGTGACGACTCCATGGCATTCACCGGGATCGATGATGACTATGGTAGGGTCTTCCTCATCCGGCAGGGGTAGGGTCTCAAAGGTCACCTCATCACTCACCACAGTATTTCCACTGGCGTCGGTTGACTGAACCACAAAGTTATAGGTTGTTGATGGTTCCAGTCCCGAGAGGGTGATGCTGTGTTCCATAACCATTGCCGGATCCCCCGCCTCAAGGTCATACAGCCTCGCCGTTTTACCATACCTGACCACACTGTCACAATCCTCATCGGTCTCCCAGACAACGACCGCCGATTCCCGGGTCACCTCCTGCACGATCGGACCGTGAACGATCTGTGGAGGAATAATATCGCATTTCCAGATCTCTTCCCTGTGGTTATTTGTTTCAGTGTCTTCTGCCACACCTTCTTCGTGGTCTGCCACTGCCACCAAAATATCCTCTGGAGACGTACACTCCCAGTCATAGTCAAAGCACCCTTGCAATCGTTCTCCGGGCTCCAACTCCTGATCAACCAGATCGCATACTCTGTATTCATCATCAACGATCAGAGCGGTGCAATAACCTTCCGGAGCCACACCATCACCGATGTTTCGTATCTGGTAGCAGATCGTGCCATCCTCGTTCCAGAGATCGGTTATCACGAGGTCTGGCAGTTCTGGTGCTGCTTCTATCGCATAGAATCCGAAAGGCCTCTCGTGCCACCGGGTGATTCCAGCCATCGCATCTTTTGTCTGGGTAAACAGGTAGCCTTCGAACTCCTGATCATCCTCCCACTGCGGTGTGTCCGCAAAGTCGATGTAGAGCATAATCTTGTGATCCGGTCCCCATTCTGAAGGTAGGGGATATGTCTCCGTCCTCACATAACCACGAACACTGTGCTCTTTACCATCAGCAGACGTGTAGGTACCCCCTATGTTTGGAAGCTGCTCGATGTAATTGTCTGTGTCAGCCGTGAGCGTGAGGGTGCCCTTCCAGCCATCATGATCCATATTGTATGTTCCAAGGAAATCCTGTTTCTCGATGTTAGAGTCACCTATCGAGTAGTTAAATGAGAATTCTCCCGAGTCGCTGTCTCCTTTGAGCGCGTAAAACCCGAAAGGTCTGTCATGCCACCAGGTAATCCCAGCCATCGCATCCTTCGTCCATGTAAAGAGGTAGCCCTCGAATTTCTGGTCGTCATCCTCATCAGGGGTATCCGGAAAGTCGATATGAAACTCGATCTTGTGATCCGGTCCCCATTCTTCGGGCAATGGATACCTCCATGTCCTCATCCTGCCACGAACAGCGTGTTCGTTGTTATCGGAATCGACGTAGATACCCTCTATGTTTGGAAGCTGCTCGATAGGATCGTCCGGACCAGCCATCAGTTCCAGGGTGCCCTTCCAGCCATCATGATTCATATCCCAGATCCCCAGGAAATCCCGCTTCTGCGTCCTCGATACTCCGCCAACCCGCAGCGATGGGTCGCCGAAGAGCATCACCTTATGCATGTGGTGAAAAGCGTAATAATGCCAGGGATCCACATTATCCATCCACTCGCTGAGTGCGTAATTCCACATATATCCGAGTGTTGGTGGCTTCCACCCAACGCTATACGCTTCGAAGAAATATTTATCGAGATCCTCGCCCCCATATTCGCCTTTGCTGGTGCATCCGATGTAACTGATGGCACCGGTACCTCTCTTGACCAGGAACTCCTCGGCAAGCGATTCTTTATCATACTTTGCCGGTTGAACTGCCATCGGCTCTGGTCTGCTCGTGCTCCCACCAGTCCACGGGTTATCGTTTATGTCGAGATAGTAATCGAGATCGAAGTGGAATCTTCCAGTGTAGCACGCGACGGCGAAGACCACGGGAAGCCTATCCACGTTCGTAAGAGCGGACATCTTACTGTTGTCGTACCATCCATCCTCCTCCTGATTGGTCCACTCGAAACGAGTTCCGTGACCGAAATAATTTACGAAACCGACCCCTTTATTGGTAACATTATTGATTTCGGCGGCTCGTTGTGAATATGGTAAAGTATCCCATGGGGCATGGTCTTGGTAACGTTTGGTTAATGTAAAACCCTCCCCCGTTAAATAATTGTCAAGCCTGTCCTTTTTCTCTGGAGCGCCATAAGGACTTTTTTTCCCATCAACGACCCACAGTGCCCTCTTGAACCAGTCAGATTTGTAAGCAGCGAACTCATAGCTGATCACCTTGTTTGCGTAGGTTGTGACCTCGGAGACGGTTGAAGCTGGAACTCTTCCCACCATGACATCTGGATACATGTTTATGCGGTCAAGATTCAATTTGTTCAGATCCTTCTCTCCAAAGCCGTTGAAGTCCATTTCCCCGAAGATGTTATCGCCGTCGTGGTCCCAGTCGTCAAAATTGTAATCCGAATCATAGAGATCAGCGTAATAGAGATCGGATGGATAATACTTGCTGCCCCATTCTGTGTTATATGCTTTGACGTACCTGACAGGAAACCGATCGCAGTCACCTACAAGCATCACCCATCTGGTATCGCAGTATTTCTCATAGGCGGCGATCCCTCTCTTGACCCTCTCTGGTTCGTCCACACCCTCACCACCGAAGCTCCTGTTCAGGCTCTGCCAGCTCTGGATATATGTGGCAATTCCCGTGTAATCCTTGTGCTCCTTGAGCGGCTTTACGGCATCACAGAACTCATCATCGGCAAGGACGAGCAGGTCAAGGCGCGATCTGGCAAGGGTGATCTCCATCAGGTCAGCAAAATCGTAGTGGAAGTTCTCTGGCTGGTCGTCGGTAAAGCCCGGGTTCTCCGAGTGTGTCCTCAAGCCCAATCTCACAAGCCCATTCGGAACCGCCTCTATCTCAGGGAGGCTGATCGCAAATTCCCAGATACGATGCGGTGTTTCGGAGTTTGTCGATGCGCCAAAGCCAGCCCCCAGTTCTGAGTAGGTATCTCCTATACTCGTCCACTCGCCGGGACCCAGGTAATACGAGATTCCAAGATCATGCGTGCCTGGATAGGTACCGTAATCCACGTCTACCTCTGGTGTAATCTCTCCATCGGTGTTGACATCGAAGGATAGCCAGAAATAGTCCATTGCGTCTTCGTGGGTATCCCCGATGAGGTCTACCAGGAGGTAAAGGTTCGAGGCGTCGTTCTGCACCAGCATGACACCATGTTCCAGTTCAACGCTGAGAGCACGATCCCACTCTCCCGGAGATGTCTCGCCATCAATTTCCGGAGGATATGAAGCGAAGATACTGGCGTTTACCGGAAGCGTGATGTTACATTCCCGGACCATATCCATGCAGTTGTTATCTTCCTCGCGCTCCTCCACAGCATCTCTGTGATCGGCACATACCACCACAACGTCATCTGGAGGGCTGCATTCCCAGTCATACTCGAAGCATCGTTCCATACCAGCTCCGGGTGCCAGATCCTCCTCCACACAGTCCTCTGTCTGATAGACGCCATCAATGGATAATGCGGTGCAATGCCCTCCATGAGCCACTCCATCCCCGATATTCTCTATCCGGTAGCAGATCCTGCCCTCATCGTTCCAGAGATCGGTGATATTCAGGTCTGGCTCCGTAGCGTTGACGTTGATATAGTCTGTCTTTGTCTCAGTATCGCTGTCTCCATCCGTATCGTAGACCTTCAGGGTTACCGTGTATGTGCCGTCTTCGGTATACTTATATATTGGATTCTGTGCTGTGCTCTCCACTGTACCATCATTGTCAAAATCCCATTCCCATGAAGTAATTTCATCATACGACACTGAAGCGTCCGTGAAAACCACAGTCAATGGTTCTGGTCCGCTTCTTGGTGTACCAGAGAAGTCTGCTACCGGCCCGGTATCTGCTATTGCTGCTGTTGTGGTGCTTGTACCAGTTGTGCCATCATTGTCTGTTACTGTAAGAGTTACCGTGTAGGTACCATCCTGAAGATAGGCATGTGCTGGATTCATTCCGGTACCAGTTCCACCATCCCCGAAGTACCATGCATAGGAGACTATGCTTCCGTCAGGGTCGTACGAACCTGAGCCGTCGAAAGCTACTGAAACTCCTTCAGTGCCCGTGTAAGGACCATCTGGGTCTGCAACTGGTGGCTGGTTATGGCGGTCCCAGAACGCGATGCCGCCGTAGGTGCCAGGCGGAATGTCCAGATAGGAGACCACATTGAAGTTCTTGACATAGCCCGGCTCCGCTGCCTGTGCACCTGTCGAATATCTGCCGGCTGGATCGACCTCGATTACGTGGAGGTAGGGATAGTGTGCACCCCCCGCCTCCCATCTAAGCGAGAAAGCCCCTGCAGAATCGGTGGTGGTGCTTGCAAGCCGAACCCTCGCAAACCCTGCCTCGGGCCATTCGTCCTCGTCACCCCACAGTTCGACAGTGACACCACCGGCAGGCGTGCTGGTATCGGGCGGCATGCCCAGGTATACGTTGCCAGTGAATGTGTATGCGGTCGAGGGTAAATGATAGGTCACAACCAGCCGCGGCACACTCTCATCGTGCTCGCGACTCTCAAACGTCCGCTCATAGTATGTTCCGTCCACAGGACCGCGAAGATAGACGCCATTGTTCAAACCACTCTGCCACTCTTGGGCGAAGCTGCTGATATCCCATGACTTGTAGCCCGGCCTTCTGTACACCTGCGAGACGATCCCGATAGGTTCTGCGGTCGGGAACGAATTCCAGGTCACCCTGCCCTCAGCCCAGCTGCTGGTTACAAAATAAGCAGTCACCCCTACAGTGTCGGCACCTGCACCATCCACGAGGAATAGCTCGAGGGTTGCCGAGTCGATGATCGCGCCTTCTGGTAAGGCAGAGGCGAGATCGAACCGGAGCAGAATAACCTCTTCACATACCACGTCGATCGCACTGTATGAGAGCTCGAGGACGCTCTCGCTACCGAAATTGCTGTCAGGTTGCCAGCTCTTCACAGTCGCATCGGCTACCGCGGTCAGGGTGACGGTGGTGCTCGATGCAGAGGACGAGGGTTTGTGATTCAGGAGTGGATCGAGCATGATAAGTGGTGGCGTCTGGGTGGTTAAGAGAGGTATATACCAGATCTCTTCCGCCGTCCAGCCTGTACCTGCGCCTGCCGTCGCACTCGCTGTGATCGAAAGTAATAATACCACTGTCAGCACTGATGATAGAACTCCTTTGCTGTTCATTTTAATTCACATCCTTGTAATTCTAAATTTGCGGCTGCCGCCTGTGCGATCATGAGCGCGTCGAGCGATGTGATCCTGCCGTCGCGGCTAACATCTGCGGCAGCGTTCCATTCGCCACGGGCTGCAATCTCAAGCATAATCACGGCGTCTGCAAGGGTGATTTTACCATCACCGTTGAGGTCGC
>DTYY01000170.1 GCA_012961645.1 Methanosarcinales archaeon
GGCAAAACCTGGTAATCCTTCAGAAAGACAGACATTCTATTTGAGATTAATAAGTGCAGATGCGACGGATAATACGGCAATAATCGAAATGGGCAGGATCGATGAGGCAAGAGAGCGGTACGAACAGTCGCTTGATATCTATACCGAACCTATGCAGTACGTGACCATACAAACAAAATCAATGACGATCATCAATATCGTTCAACTAATCTCCAGATCTGCAGAAGAAGAGACAAATCGAGTGAAGAAGCAAGAATACTTCAGGGAGGTATACGCAGTATATAACCGTCACAAAGCATTCTTTACCAGATATGATCTGGAATATGAGCACCAACTGGTAAGAGAAGTGGGACTCGGCGCACACATCCGGTATCTGATGCTCAATGCAGAAGCCGAGACCGATGCCGGCAAGCGCACCGACGAATATGCAAAATGCGTACAAGAAGTTAGAAAAATTACCGAGACCGAAGGTGATGAGAGGCTGAGAGAACTTTTGTTATCGGTCATGCATTACTTTGAAGGCAGGCGTCTGATAAACGAAGCGATAAAATTCGAGCTTCCAGATAAAGAATTGACAGAGCAGGCAGTTGAGGAGTTTAAACGTGCAAAGGATCGGTATAAACATGCCAACGTATGTTACTGTATCTATACGGTTCTGCTGGAACTTGAAAGCGCAGAGGTGCTCGACGATGCTGCAGTCACAAGATTGAAAGGACTGCTTCACACAGCCATCGATAGTCTTCCCGAAAAGATGGATGAGACCATAAAATCCGCATTTGGTGAGATCGAGTTGCTTCTTGAGGTGGGGTGTGTAAAAGTCGACCCGGATATGTTTATAAAATTGAACCGATGCATAACAAAAATAGATTACTACGCGTTGGGGGCATATTTTACTCATGTATCTGAAAAGATAGCGTCATACCTCAAAGAACCGTTCAGACCAGAGGTTGATTACAGCGACTGGACGCTCAAAATAACGTTCCCTGAACCGGAAAAGGTGACTGATAAACTGGCGATAAAAGCAGGAGATAACGTCTTGTTTAGCGAACCCCTTGGCATACGTGATACGATACATATCGAAAAACACATACCCCGCGTAAAAAGGGAAGTTGTCACGTTTACAGATGGAACCGGTAAGACTGTAACGCGACCTATAGACTATTCTGATGAGGTCAAGTGCGACGATGGTTATGTCGATGTTTACACCCTCGAACACGATTGCAGGCGTGGTATTGCAAGTAACTATTTCAATATCGCAATCGTCCAATTAAAATATCATCTGTACAAAGAAGGTTCTGCCATCAAAGTCAGACACGATGACCAGTATCTCAATAAGATCGGATCAATACTTGATGCCGTGAAGGAAGAAGCAGATCTCATCGTATTTCCAGAATTTTCAATACCTTTTGACTACCTCTCCGAGTTTAAACGGTACTCCGATGCTAACGGTATCGTCATCGTCGCGGGTTCTCATTACGTAATCGATGCCAACCTTGGTAAGTATGGCGATCTCTTCGATTCGGAATTTGGGGAGTTCGGAGAGAAAGACCTTCTCAAAAATATCGCTCCAGTCATCATACCTTCGTCGAAGAAGATACTGCATACAGAAAAAGTGCTGGCTGCGAAGGTGGAACGTCCATTATTTTTTGAAGAAGGCATGATGCCCGGTAATTTGAATCGTATATTCAAATTACGCGATGATGTAACATGCGGCGTCATGATATGCTTCGATTTTTTGAATGATGACCTGAGAAAGCGTATCACAGACGCATGCAACATTATCGTGGTTCCTCAGTCAAACCCAGAGCCACGGCGATTCTATGGTGTGGGAAAAATGGAGATCGACAATCCGAGAGGTGCCGGGAATAAGGCATACATCATGGCAAGTGGGATATTTACGTTTTACGATGGCGAAACAAACGATGGTAAAACGATCTCTGGCGGGGGTTCAAGAGTCATTCAGACACTTGACAAGGATTCCCATAAAAAACAAGAGAAACGAGAGGAAATGAAAATCACGGAGCAATTTGTTTTACTATCATCGTTAAACATGAACTTCTTTGCTGCAAGAGATACGCAGCAGGCTCAAACACCAATACGTGAGAAGTTCATTCCTATATTCGAAGAAGAAGAGATTATTAGATCTAAAAAAAATAAACCACATGATTTTTTAGTTTTGCTCAAAACGATAGAGTCCTGCGAGGATAGGGGTGAATTGAAAGAACTCATCGAGGACAACGAATCGCTGATACAAGCCCATTCACCACTCATGCATGCAAACACAAAAAATCTGGAAAATATGTGGCTTGATAAGCTAAAGAATAAGTGTCGTGCAATAGTTGTGTGAAATAATGCCCATAATACTTCAAAACGACACGGAACCTCACGGTTGGAAAGTCAAATAACACATAGATTTTCAGGTGGTGCAACAATGGTCTTCAGGAAACGTACCCCCCCAGGTCTCGCAAAAGAGATGTTTCTCGAACACATCACCCCGATCGAGAGAAGAGAAGAGATAGCAATCGAAGATGCTGTGGGCAGAATCCTTGCAGATGATATCGTATCAGAGATCGACGTCCCTGACCACAGACGCTCCGCAATGGATGGGTATGCGGTCTTTGCGCACGATACCACGGGCGCATCAGAGGCGAGTCCTGTGCTTCTGCAGGAAGGTATCGATTGCGTGCGGGTGCATACAGGATCTCCCGTGCCTGATCGGATGGATGCGGTGGTGGTGATTGAGGACACCCTACCTGCAGGGGATGGAGTGGACGAGAGGGTGGTTGAGGTCCATTCTGCAGTGCACCCGAACAAAAACATCAGCCTGATCGGGGAGGACGTCTCACGGGGCGACAGGGTCTTTACAATGGGGCACCAGGTCAGAGCCTGCGATGTTGCGATGCTTGCGATGCTTGGCATCACTGACGTGCAGGTGTTTGCACGCCCCCGGGTTGCGATCATCCCGACAGGATCTGAACTTGCCCCGAGAGCAGGCATAATTGAGGATGGCAAGATTCGGGAGACGAACGGGCTGATGGTCGGTCTGTATGTCGAAGAATGGGGCGGAGTCCCTGATTACAGGGGAATTGTCATCGACGATCCAGATCTGATCGAGAAGGAGATTCTAACGTCCGTGGACGGAGGCGCTGATATGATCATTCTCTGCGGCGGCACATCGGTCGGGGCAAGGGATTATGTGCCGGGCGCAATCGATTCACTCGGAGATCTGCTCGTGCATGGCGTTGCTCTGAGCCCGGGAAAGCCTGCTGCGCTTGGTATGATCGGTCAAACGCCTGTGCTCTCGCTCCCCGGATACCCTGTCGCGTGTCTGATCGCATCAATCGAGTTCGCCCGCCCCGCGATCCTGAAACTTGGGCGCGTTCCTGAAAAACCGGAGCGGTTGGTTCGTGCACGCCTCGGCTCAAAGATCGCATCAAGGATCGGATATCTCACGTACACGCGGGTCGCGTTGGAAGACGGGGTGGCTCACCCAGTCATGACCTCAGGTGCAGGCATCCTCAGTTCGGTCACACGATCGGACGGCTTCGTCATCATCAAGGAGGAACTGGAGGGGCTTGATTGTGGCGATCTGGTCGATGTGTCTGGATCGAGTAAAATAGTCCGGGGTCACGGGATCGAAGCCCGGGGCACATCCTTGTTCGACGTACCAAGTCCCATGACCCTTCCGTAACACCAGATGGAAAGTACATGAACCTGTTATAAACCTGTATTCAACACTCGCGGGGATGATTTTCGAGGTGATCCTGGCGAATGAACCGATGAAAAATTTTAAATATTATGGCCAGATATCAAACCCGAAAGAAAAGAGGTGAACAGGATGGTAGAAATACCGGAACTGAGCAAGGAAGAGATCCAGAAGATAGCCACAGAGATGTTTGTTGGCATTTTAATAGGTGCAGGGGCTTTCATCACGCTAAAATTGGGACCAGAGGCAAAAGACGAATTTGGAACCATGGCAGCGCAGGGCTGTGCCATGAGCCTTAAAGACCAGTATATAGACACTCCGCTGAAATACGCTGTCCACTATGCAACCATGAGTAAAAACCTGCATGGCAGCGATGTTGAGGTAGAAGGCGATGAAGAGAGCGCCATTCTCGATATGAAGGTGTGTGATACGTTGAAGAGAGCCATGGAACTTAAGGAGAAGGGAATACCGATATCAAGAGTTGAGTACTGCCATGGTTGCATAGACGGGTATCACAGAAAAGTAGCAGAGAATATCGGGCTGAGCCTTGATGCGACGTTTACGGAAGATGGGTGCAAGATGACGATAAAAAGATGATCTGGGAGTTGTTATCGCCCATTTTGTGTGTAACAGGGTATATACTGCTCAATTATGCCTGAGATAAACATTCAGAAATACTACGACGACCTCGCATCCGACTATGACAATAGATTCGTAAATCCGCAACTGGATTACATGCGGACCGTCGAGAACTCGGTCTTGGCTGAGAATCTGGTGGATTTTAACGGAATCATCCTTGATGTCGGCTGCGGAACCGGAGAACAGACACTGGCTCTTGCAAAAGACGGTTTTAGCGTGATAGGGCTTGATATCTCTCCGAAAATGATCCACGCCGCAAAGAAGAAGTCAGAAGAAGCAGGTCTATCGATATCATTTATCATCGCAAGTGCGGATGCGCTCCCGTTCAAGAAAGACTGTATCTCGCTGCTGACCTCGATGTTCGGGGCGTATAGCCACATCCCAGAGTTTGATCACGCTTTTTCTGAGATGAATCGCGTGCTCGAGGATGGTGGCAGGGCTATATTCACGATCATCAATCGGTGGAATCTCAACTGGTGGCTCAGGCACACGTTCATCGGAAACCGTGATTGGGTGAGACACGCTCTCAAAAACAGGGATTTTGTGATCGACGGTCTCTGGACCTATTATTTTTCGAGAGGAGAACTATTGAGGAGGATGCGTGACGCAGGGTTTCATAAGGCACGCGTTGGCAGCATCATGATCTTCCTGTACCCGCATCTGCATCGCATCGAAAAGAGCGCGTCACTTTACCAGCAGATCTCTGGCAGAATCGAGAACATTGTGCGCTGGGACTTCCCGTTCAACAGCATCGGCTATTATCTGCTTGCCGTCTGCACGAAATAGCCCACTTTCAGACCACCCACAGGATGCGCAAGAGCGGATAGACAGGGACGCCCTCAATCGTATCTTGTCCGAGTTTATCGACGAGCACGGTAATCGCAGCCGGTTTAGCGCCTGCACTGGTAAGATGTCTGGTCGTCTCTACAAGTGTCATCCCGGTAGTGATCACATCGTCAACGATCATGCAGTTCGCACCCTTGACATCTGCAAATGACTGGCTGAAGATGCCGTTTGCATCAACGTTTTCCCCGCCCAGTAGTTGCTTATTCGGGTGGAATATTGCAAGTCTGGCTTTTCTTATAAAGACCTGGCC
>DTYY01000171.1 GCA_012961645.1 Methanosarcinales archaeon
GCACTTCATCCTTGATGGTGCCCGTCAGGGTGATCCAGGGCTGATCGTCTCATTTGAAGAGAGCGCGGCACAACTGCGAAGGAACGCGTCGTCCTTTGGATGGGACATCGGTGAGCTTGAGGAGAAGGACCTGTTACGCATCCTGTATCCGTCCAATGGGGAGGTGTATTCGGGCGAGAGCCTGCTCCAGATACGGGACTGTATCGAGAAATTCGGAGTGAAGAGGGTTCTCGTCGATTCGATCAACGGATTTGCCGATATGTCGCCTGACAGGGACGGCGAGGAGTATGTTCGCAAGACATCCAGATACCTCAAATCAAACAACATCACCACGATCTTTGTCAATGAGACCAGAGATCTTCTCGGTTCAAAACAGATCACTGAGAACGGTACCTCGTATATGATGGATGCTGTGATCATGCTCAGATACGTGGAGATCGAGTCAGAACTGCGCAGGGCGATATCGGTGCTCAAGATACGCGGAAGCGCGCATGACACTGGTATCCACGAGGTCAAGATCGCCGGCGAAGGGGTAACCGTCATAACCGATGAGACATCTTTCGAGCGATATGAGGATATATTCAGCGGAGCACCGAGATTGGCTAGAGCAGAGGCATTTGTCAAGGCTTTTAGAGACAGGTGATGAATAGTATGGCAGATATGGGAACCATTCTCTGTGCATATTCCTTAATTCTCGCGTCTGTCATAATTCTGTTCATGTTTGCGATCGGCAGGTTGTATCAATTGAATTTTGGTAGGAAAACCTATTATAAATGGTTTCTGATACCGGCAGCACTGTTTATGCTGTGTGTAGGGATGTACGCGCTCGATTATGGCGGACCTGCGGTTGGTTTTGTCGGAGCATTATTGTTGCTGGTACTTACCGTTATACTATACAAGATTATGATGAGGGTTGAAAAATGATGGATGATATTCTGTGGGCGGCGGTGCTTTTATCGATCATGTTTGTCTTCTACACGCTTGCGCAATTCAGTAAGAAGCTCGGTGAAGCACTGCAGCTGAGATCATACTATGTATTGTACTACATTGCCATATTGTTGCTCTTCATAAGCATTCAACTGGACCTGATAAATGTCATATCTGTGTGCGGCACATGTGCACAGGAATGCATCGACGGCATCCAGATGGACCTCCCGGGTGTGATATCATGCGATACCGCCTCTGTATCAGCTTACGATTCCGGCTTGTCAGAGATGCTTACCGCGATCGGGATGACCATCGGCACGGTGACCACGATCAAGTACTGGGGCTGGCTTTTCAGAACGTATTGAGTAGGACCGACCTGTCATGCGACTCCAACTCAAGTTGGTTCTCCTCTTTCTCTCGGTCTCAATCGTGCCGTTTGGCATCATCGGGTATTATACGTACACCCTTTCCGCAGAATCGATGGAGAATCATGCTTTCGTGCATCTGACCTCAGTGGCGCATACGAGAGCCGATTACCTTGATTCCTGGATTATTTATATACAGGACAATGCAGAGGTTGTCGCAGGCGCGCCATCGGTGGTCCAGAACCTTGAGGCGATGGAGGCTGCCAACTCGTCGAGCATCGAATACCGGCAGGCAAAGAAAGCCATCGAAGCGTTTGAGGATCTTGCGATGGAGGGATATGCCACGTTCGACGAGATATTCGTGCTCGACAGCGGCGGCACCATCGTCGCGTCCACCAATAAAAATATCATCGGGGAGAATCGATCCTCGCGTGAATACTACCGAGAAGGGCGGCATGCCGCCCACCTGACCAGTGCATACATCTCCCCAACACTCGATATACCAACGATGCTGGTGTCTGCTCCGGTGCGCTCTGGCAACATAACCATCGGCGTGGTGGTCTGCAGAACCAACTTCAACATGCTCCATGCGACCATACACGACCGCAAGGGGCTTGGAAAGACCGGCAGGGCTTTCCTGATCGATAGCAACGGTTATCTTGTCAGTGGTTTGCCAGATGATGCAAAGACGATACCCATCATCAGGAATATCAGTGAGAACTACTGCGGCATCTACACCAGCAACGGAAAAGAGGTGCTCATCTCTCGCGTGTGGATGCCTGATCAGAAATGGTACCTGATCGTCGAACAGGATCGCGACGAGGTGCTACATTCCCTCAACATGCTGATCGAACGGGCGATCGCAGTCATAATCGGTGTTATTGTGCTGATAGGCATATTCTCTATATTCACCACCCGACAGATTACAAAACCGATCGAACGGCTGCATGTGGGAGCAGAGGCTGTGGCAGCCGGCGACTATTCGATGCAGGTTCCTGTGATAACAGAAGACGAAATCGGGGCGCTGACCAGACGTTTCAATGAAATGACGTCTGAGCTTGATGAAACGCACAGAAAACTGCGTAACAGGATAGCCCTTGTCAATCGCGATCTTGAAAACCAGAAAAGTAAGCTTGAGAGCATACTCCAGAGCATACCTGACTGTGTGTTCGTGACCGGTACCGATTTCAGGATAATCATGGCAAACCAGGCTTGCAAAAATTTCAAAGGAGTTCCGGAAGAAGAGATCATCGGAAAACTCTGTTATGACGTATTCTCAAGCGATGCATGCAAGCCGAGATGCCGGCTTCTGGAAACGACCGGCGATGATAATGGCGGCTGTATATGCTGGGAGATGCATATCACCGATAGGGATGGCAGGAGCGTTCCAATCATGACCTGCGGTGCGCCGTTGCGCGGTGCTGATGGGAACGTCATCGGCCATGTCGAGGTGATGCGTGACATCACCCGGATGAAGAACGTGACCGAAGAACTGCGAAGAGCAAATGCAGAACTGGAGCTTGCAAATGAGGAGCTTAAGAAACTCGACGAACTCAAGACGAACTTTATAAACATCGCATCACATGAACTAC
>DTYY01000172.1 GCA_012961645.1 Methanosarcinales archaeon
ACGGTGAGTGTGATATAAACCGCTGCCTTCTGAAGACCCATCACCCTGCCTATCACGATCATGTTCGGAAGTGAGAGCGCAGGTCCTGCCAGAAGCATTGCGAGCACTGGTCCACTGCCCATCCCGAGTGTCATCAGTGCATCGATGATCGGGACCTCGGTTAGTGTTGCAAAGTACATGAACGCTGCTGCAATCGAGGCGATCAGATTGCTCGTAACCGAGTTTCCGCCAACAAACCTCACAACAAGATCGGGTGGGACGATCTCCAGGATTATGCCTGCAAAGAATACCCCGACCAGCAGAAGCGGGAATATCTTCTTTGCAAGATCCCATGTCTCATACATCCAGTCATGGATCTGCTCATCATCAAACCACTCTTTTGAAACGTAGATCGTCAGAAGCACCAGAGGTCCGATGATAAGTCCCTTCCACATCCACGTCTTGATGACGCCGCCGAGCACAAGGATTGCGATGAGAAGAATGAACAACCCTGTCTGATGTGCCTGGTCGATCTTGCTTTCTGCTCCGGCTGATACCGCTCTCGACTTTGCCATATCCTCTCTTCGGAAGACTGCTGCCATTACGAGACCTATGACGATTGACATGCCAACAGCCGCAAGAGCGCGGGCAGCACCGAGGTCAAAGCCAAGAATCTTTGCGGTGTAGACGATAGCAAGCAGGTTGATTGCGGGCGCTGAAAAGAGAAATGTCGAAGCAGGACCGATTCCTGCGCCCCGTCTGTAGATTCCTGCAAAGAGCGGCAAGACCGTGCATGAACAGACCGCAAGAAGCACGCCGCTCACCGATGCCACGCTGTAGGATATGTGTCCGGGGGCATCGGCGCCGAAGTAACGCAGCACAGACTCTTTTGAGAATAGCGAGGCGATTGCGCCTGCAAGGAAGAATGCTGGCACGAGACACATCAGTACGTGCAGTGCCAGATATTCCTTCAGTGTTTCGATGCCAGCCAGAAGCAACGTTTCAATTGGCATTATCCACCTGCGATTTCTCTTTTTTGCGGCATTGGCACAAGCAATACCGGGCACGACGATGTTCTGATGACTTTATCAGCAACGCTTCCAAGCAGAGCACGCGTCAGCCCGCCTGTGCCATGAGTACCCATCACGATCATCCCAATCTTATTTGATTTGGCGAGATTAATGATCTCAGGACATGGCTTTCCATCGACAACGGTCAGATGTGCTACGATTCCATGCCTCTCGATCTTTTTGCTTGCTTTTCGCACAAATTCCTCACCGATCTTCCTGAGAATGGAAAGAGAACTGTGATCAAGTTTTTTATCATCTTCTACGACATGCAACACGAATATTTCGCTCCCGGTTGCTTCAGCCAGATATATCGCTTGATCAAGGGCACATTCAGCTACATCGGATCCATCTATCGGGTAAAGAATTCTTTTGAGCATCTTGATTTCTCCTCTACAAAAATGTATCATCTCCAATCGTGCAGTACTTCCCGTGCATTCTGCACAGGTCCTGATAATGATTGGCATGATGGTTGAGTGATTTCATTGTGGTACTTCCTTTGAATGGTAAATGTTATCTGTGATCTTTACTGGTATTTTAATTATGTTTGAAATGCTGATACTTAAACATTGGGGTTTCAAATGATTTTGGAATATTTGAGTGGGCTAAAGCCACTGCTTTTAGACTTTTTCACTCAAGAGGCAGGGTGCATGAGTGACCAGCGCCCACGTGCCGGTGAACGACCTTTCGGCGATCACATCTCTTATCCAAATGCGCAAAACACCATTCTCCGATGATCGCTCCCCAAAGCCATACTGCTTTCAAGCTGTTAAGGGTACATCCGCGGGGCATAGGTGCCTTATGCGATGTGTCGTGATCGAGGTTTTTTGTTGGCATAAGGCAACCCACAGATGATAATTTGCCCATCACCAGTTTTACATATTTATTTCTTGATCGAATAACAGCGAATAGAGACACTTGCATCTAATGCGATGAGGCTTCGGCAATGCCGCATCAGACACAATTTTGCATTATCATGCATAAAGCAGTAAATTACCGTATCGCTGCAGTGATCGTCTTCATCGCATTGTTGCCGCGTTTTTCCGGTTCTGGCGGTTCAGATGGTTTTGAGGTCTTACGCGACATAGGTTTAATAGAGCATACAGCGATGTTTTTGAAAAGAGGTTCTAAGAAATGCCAACGATACACAGACCACGAAGAGGGTCACTTGCATTCAGTCCGAGAAAAAAAGCAAAGAAACCGGTTGCACGGATCAGGTCATGGTCCGAAAATGGAACCGAACCTAAAATACAGAGTTTTGCCGGATACAAAGCCGGAATGACCCATGTTACGATGGTCGATGACCGCCCGGGCAGCCTGACATCGGGTATGGAGATATCGATGCCAGTAACGATTATCGAGACTCCGGCGATGCGCGCTGTTGCAATACACGCTTATTCCCGTGATGAGCATTATGGTCTTAAAATGATCTCTGAGGTGCGAGAAGGGGGTGATTACAGCCATATTGAGAGTGTTATTGAGGACGGCGTGGTGGACGAGATCCGGATGATCGTCGAGACCATGCCTGATGCTGTCACAGGAATCCCGAAGAAGACGCCTGACCGCATGGAGACCATGATCGCTGGCGGGGATGCCTCCGCACGGTTTGAATACGCAAAATCTCTACTTGGTATGGAGTACGATGTCGCAGACCTGTTCAATGAGGGTGATTTTGTCGATGTCGTGGCGATCACCACCGGAAAGGGGACGCAGGGTCCGGTGAAACGCTGGGGCGTGCAGCTCCAGAAGGGCAAGCACAGCCGCACCGGAA
The DNA here is from genome assembly GCA_012961645.1 of Methanosarcinales archaeon. Classification (GTDB taxonomy): domain Archaea; phylum Halobacteriota; class Methanosarcinia; order Methanosarcinales; family Methanogasteraceae; genus Methanogaster_D. Next base: position 2,818 of record DTYY01000172.1, read on the forward strand.
AGAAGCGCCACATAGGAAATCTTGGTCCGTGGAAGCCGTCTTATGTCCGCAGGACTGTGCCGCAGATGGGGCAGACCGGCTATCATCAACGCACCGAATACAACAAACGCATCTTAAAGATCGGTGCTGATGGGGCAGAAGTGACACCCGCTGGTGGGTTTATAAAATATGGCATCGTCAGAAACGGGTATGTGATGTTGCAGGGGAGTGTTCCAGGACCATCGAAACGATTGATCCGGATGAGGCACTGCATACGTGAAAAACCGTCGCTGGAGGCTCCGGCGATCACTCACATCAGCAGACAGTCCAAGCAGGGATGATTAAAATGAAGAGCACTGTTTTAAGTTTATCAGGAGATCCTTTACGTGAGATTGAACTTCCAGGCGTGTTTTCTGAGGTGTATCGTCCGGATATCATCAAAAGAGCGGTCGTTGCTGCGCAGGCGAACCGGAGGCAGCCCTACGGCGTGACAGAGTATGCCGGCATGAGAACATCTGCGCGGTCGCTTGGTTCTGGCAGAGGTGTAGCGCAGATACCCAGACTCGTAAATGCCAACCGTGCCGCACGGGTTCCGCAGGCAAAGGGCGGCAGAAAGGCGCATCCACCAAAAGCCGAGAAGGACTGGAGTGAGAAGATCAATCGGAAGGAGCGGAGGTTTGCGATCAGATCGGCGATCGCTGCCACAGCCGATCCTGAGATCGTCGCTGCCAGAGGGCACCGGCTCGAAGCGGATGTCAAACTTCCGATCATCCTTGAGGATGCGTTCGAGAGCCTGACAAAGACGGCAGAGGTCTGTGATGTGCTGGAGTCGATCAACGTGTGGGGTGATGTGGTTCGTGCCAAGAGCGGAAAGAAGATCAGGGCAGGCAGAGGAAAACTCAGGGGCAGGAAATACAAGAAGCCAAAGAGCGTCCTGATCGTAACATCCGATTATCGCGGCATCGAGAAAGCCGCACGCAACATTGCCGGCGTGGATATCACGACTTGTGACCGGTTGAACGCTGAAATGCTCGCCCCTGGCACGCACGCGGGCAGACTCACGATCTGGACCGAGAGCGCAATCTCGAAGCTGGAATGAGTGTGGAGAATGTTGCCCGGAGACGAACAACAATCATGGCGATCGATGAAACGAGCATTACCAGAGCAATCGTCACTGAATTTACGAAACCCTTCCTCGACTGCACAGAGGTGGATGCGGCACTCGTCGGTGCAGGACCTGCGAATCTTGTTGCTGCATACACCCTTGCAGAGAATGGTGTAGATACGGTCGTCTTCGAGCGGAATCTCTCGATCGGCGGCGGCATGTGGGGCGGCGGCATGATGTTTCCGAGAATCGTGGTTCAGGCAGAAGCACGCCGGTTCCTCGACGAATTTGGCATCAGATACACCGAATGCGAGCCCGGCCTCTATGTGGCTGATTCGATCGAATCGGTCTGCCGGATTGCCGCATCTGCGATCGGAGCAGGAGCAAAGCTTTTCAATCTGATCAGCGCTGAGGACGTGATGATCAGGGAAGGGAACCGGGTATCAGGGCTCGTTCTCAACTGGATGGCGGTGGGCCGAGCGCACCTGCATGTAGATCCGCTGACGATCAGATCGAAGGTGGTGATCGATGGCACCGGGCATGATGCAGAGATATGCAGGATCGTGCAGGAGAAGGTACCGGGCGCACAGGGCAGTCTGCAGGTCCTGGGCGAGCAGCCGATGTGGGCAGACCTGGGCGAGCGTATGCTTCTTGATTTCACAAAGGAGGTATATCCCGGGCTGGTTGTTTCGGGCATGGCAGCAAACGCCGTCTTCGGAGGTCCGCGAATGGGTCCGATCTTTGGCGGGATGATGCTGTCAGGCGAGAGGGCGGCAGAGGTTGCGATCGGGATCATCGATTCACAGGCGTGAGCAAGGCCTTTTCGAATCAAAAAAGAGCCCTGCAAAGAGACCGTGGTTCTGGATAACCTCCTTTGGGCTCATGCATAACCAACAGAATGGCAATATGTATTTTCTCAACCGACTGGAAAGTGATCAACAAGCACCCCCTTATTCCATCCATAACTTTATGCAGATAAACCGCACCATCTCTTCTTCATGCCCCGCGTTGTCGGAATCGATCCTGGCACCATGAGTTTCGATTTCTTCGGACTGGATGGCGACGATATCATCCTTGATGCATCGATACCAACGAAACAGATCGCATCAGACCCTGAATCGGTCATCGGTCTGCTGAAGCAGGCAGACCCTGCCCTCATACTCGGTCCATCAGGGTACGGAATCAGGATCAGGGGAATCGCCGAGATAACGCCAGAAGATATTTTTCTGATGACACTTGTCAGGGACGGCGACAAAAAATCGCGCCAAAGGTTGAAAAGATGTAATGAAGGTTAGTGTAGTTGACTAAGTCTTTGTACTTCAGTTTTCAGCTTATTAAGTTGTATATCCTTACTTAACAAAAGCATGTTAAGAAAGAATGCCGAATAAACAACCA
>DTYY01000173.1 GCA_012961645.1 Methanosarcinales archaeon
ATACCGGTGATACCAGAAGACCATAAGGGCATCGATATGAGGAAGAATGTGATCTGATGGACAGAATAGCAGATATCTATGTGTGTTGTTAAGCAACCCATTCCTTCATCCACCGGATCAGATCACTCCTGATTTGCACGCCGCATGACCTGACTGACGCTGACCTCCCGCCGTCTCTCGTCTCTCGTCAAATGCCGAAGACCGCAAACATAGATAACGAATGGATGAAAGAGAACCGAGTAGACAAGGGTGTTATGATAGGAGCATGTTTGAAATCACGTGATTAAGAGGTTAAAAGATGAACAACATCCGGAAAACAATGGATTGGATTGAAATGGCGTTGGAAGACTTGGATAGTGCCGTTGCAAGTGTCACTGAAGGGAGATACCCCGGTAGTGTCTTTCATGCGCAACAGTGCACAGAGAAACTCTTGAAAGCGGTTTTATATTTTTTTGGAATAATCCACGAAAAAACACACTTTCCATCCGACATACTGGCTGAAGACATCTTGAATGATCCTGTGATGACACGTGAACTGCAACTCGATAAAGCACAGATTAAACTCTTACTGAAGATGGTTGATAACGCTTCTTCTCTTGAGAAACAGCGGAGCATGCCGAGATATGGATGGGAGACGCGAGATAGGATCATAAAGCCGTCGGAGATATACAATGAACCGAAAGCAAAGGAGATCGTGAACCGATCACTCGAAACCCTGGATGCTGTTTATACCTTTTTCAAATCTCTAAATATGGATGAACTGGAGGATGTGCTGGAGGAGATGGAAAGATGTTTGAAGAGATGATTGATAATTACATAGAACGGATAAAAAGATTTAATGTAAAAAGTATTGTGCTATTTGGATCGGTTGCCAGAAACGATGCAAAGAAGCAGAGTGATGTGGATATACTCGTGATCGCGTCGGGACTACCTGATATAACGGAAAGATGTAACTTGTAACGGTTAAAAAACCCTCCAGAATCGAAGATATCTGGATGACGCCGGATGAACTGGTCGAGATGGTCGATGCCAAGACCGGGTTTGTGGTGGATGCGCTGCTTGAGGGGCGGATATTACTGGACGATGGGACGATCAACGATGCGAGAAGTCGGCTGATAGACTCTTTGAAGAGACTGAATGCAAAGAAGTTGAAACACGGCTGGTTTATACCGCGGGACGATTTGAGGACGGTAATATCGTTTGATTGAGTTTGAGTTCTCCAATCACAGAATCATCATCTCCACGAGATTGCTCCTGATCGTCCCACAGCAGGATCGACCGCTGATGACCGGGCTTGCTCTTTCGCACAGAAACAAATAATACAATACCGGTGATACCAGAAGAGCACAGGAGCATCGATATGAGGAAGAATGTGATCTGATGGGCGAAACAACGGATATAGCGGTTATTTATGAGCGCCTGGGCGGTCGTGTAACGCTTGACGATTTCATGGCGAAGATCGAGGAGAAGGTTGCAACGATGGGCGGATTATGCGACGAAGAGACCGCCGCACTGCTGGTTGCTCAGGAACTCGGCGTGGATTCGCCAGCCATACGGATCAGGGATATCACATCCGGCGACAACGTAAGTTTCGGCTGCAAGGTGATCTCGGTCTCTGGCGTGCGCGAGTTCTCGCGTGATGATGGTTCGATCGGCAGGGTGGCAAACATCACGGTCGGAGACGAGACCGGTACGCTTCGGGTTTCACTCTGGGACGAACTCGTCGATGTCGTGAAGAGGGGCGGGATCGAGGCAGGGCAGCACCTGCAGATCAGCGGATACGCAAGAGATGGCTACGGCGGTGGCGTCGAGGTCTCGGTCGGCAGAACAGGGCATATAGAGGTGGTCGAGCCCATGCACGAGATCAACGTGGATGAGCGGTGGGATTCGATCGCAGACCTGCAAAGGCCCGAGTATAACGCGATCGATGTGAACGTGGTCGGGCAGGTGCTGCATATCGGCGATCTCCGCACCTTTGTTCGCAAAGGCAAACTGGACAGTACGGGCCGCGTCGGGAGTATCACGATCGGGGATGAGACCGGTAAGATCAGGGTGGTGCTGTGGGATGATCGGGCAGATTTGATGGAGGATTTGAATGCCGGAGATTGTATAGAGATTACAGGCGGATACACCCGTGAGAACAACTATGATGGTGCGACCGAGATCCATATCGGGGATCACGGCAGGATCGAAAAAACCGAAAAAAGAGTGGACTATGTTGAAAATGTCACCCAGCTCTCTGACATCGGCATCGACGAGACCTGTACGGTCGTTGGCTATGTCACCGGGCTTGAAGAGACAAAAGAGATTACCCGCAGCGATGGCAACGTTTCAAAAGTGTTAAACATCCACATCTCGGACGAAACAGGGAGCAATCGGGTCAGGGTTGCACTCTGGGGAAATCATGCGGATATGCCGATTGATATTGGAGACAAGATTCAAATAATCGACTGTTATGTGAAATCTGGATGGAGTGGCGGTGTTGAGCTGAGCGTTGGATGGAAGAGTTCGATACGTGTGATAGGGGATTAATCTATAGTTTTGTGCTTCCAAACCATATCAGATTAATCTTTTTTGGGCAATACTTCTCAGACGTCCGTAATCATTGATTAATCACCGGAACGACCCCACAGCTCTGGATCGCCGAAAGGCTTATAACTATGCTGATGAAGGTTGTTAAGGCAACAAAAGAGGTCAGGTTTCCGATGGAAAATTAAATCACTGCGACGGTAAGACTTCTCTGTTCGTATATATTTTGAAGAGCGAGGTGATAAAACGATGAACGGCATAAAATATCTTACGAAACTCGATCAAATAGGTGAGTTGAGCGATGTAGAGCGATCTGCACTTAAAAAAGTCACCGAAAAGTTCGTATTTCGTACAAACGATTATTACCGGTCCCTGATAGATTGGGATAACCCTGATGACCCTATAAGGCGTATCGTGATACCAGACATAGAGGAAATCGAGGAATGGGGCGGACTTGATGCTTCCGGCGAAAGTATGTACACCACTGCCCCTGGTCTGCAGCACAAATACGAACGTACCGCACTCCTGCTGGTCACCGACGTATGCGGCGGGTACTGCCGTTTCTGTTTCAGAAAGCGGCTTTTCCTGAATGGTTGTGACGAGATTGCTCGTGATGTGACAGAAGGGATAGAATACATCCGCAAGCACGAGAAAATCACAAACGTTCTACTCTCTGGCGGTGATCCACTGATGCTGTCCACAAACAAGCTGGAAAGGATAATCAGCCAGATTCGGGAGATCGAACACGTTCGGATCATCCGCATCGGCACTAAAATGCCTGCCTTCAACCCATATCGGATCATCAATGATCCGTCCTTGCCTGAGATGATACGACGATACAGCACCGATCAGAAAAGGATCTATTTGATGGTTCAGTTCAATCATCCAAACGAGATCACCGATGCCGCAACCGAATCAATAAGCCACCTCATCAAGGCTGGCGCCATAATCGCCAACCAGACGCCGATGATCCGCGGGGTCAACGATGATCCAAAAACCCTGTCTGAACTATTCAAGAAACTCTCCTTCATCGGTGTGGTCCCTTACTATGTCTTCCAGTGCCGCCCGACATCGGGCAACAGAACATTCGTTGTTCCGGTCGAGGAGGCGTACGAGATCTTTCACAGGGCTCAGATGGATTGTTCAGGTCTTGCCAAGCGAGCGCGGCTGGTCATGTCTCATTCGAGCGGGAAGATCGAGGTGGTCGGAAAGACAGATAAACATATATTCCTCCGCTACCACCGGGCGGCTGATCCAAAACAGACCGCCGATTTCCTGATTTTCAAGAGCAATCCTGATGCTTGCTGGTTCGACGATTACGATGAACCGATTATGGAATATTCGATCTCATCAAACGGCGATTCGTGCTGATATCGCAAGGTTTAAGTCTAACAGGTCTGCTATCTATAATGTATGCGGCTATCAGAAATGGTTGCTGTTCTTGAGGAAATCGCTCCTCCGGAACTTGCTTATGAATCCGACCGGGATCGGAACGGATTAGTGCTCGATCGTGGGGGCAACGTGAACAAGGTTGCTGTTGCGCTGGATGTCACCGATTACGTGCTCGAGGAGGCTGCACGGGCTGAAGCAGATCTCCTGATCACACATCACACCCCGATATACCATCCGATACACCGGATATCAAAGACCCTTTCCGACTCGCTGAAGATCGCCCTTGAGAGCGAAATCTCGATATATACGATGCACACGAATTACGACAGGGTAGAGGGCGGTGTCAATGATGTGCTCGCAGAGTTGCTTGAATTGCAAGATATTGAGGAACTGGGACCCGGTCGCATCGGGAGAACAGATCACCAGACGACCTCAGCGCTTGCAGAGTTTGTGGCGCGGAAGCTGAATGTATCTGTCAGATGGATCGGCGAGCGTGAGATCGAGACGGTGATGGTCATCGGGGGCAGCGGTCTCAACGGAGAGTTTGTGGAGATTGCGATCAATGGAGGTGCTGATGTCCTTGTTTCAGGAGAACTGCGGCACGATGCGATCCGGAGTGCACAGAATCTGGCATTGATCGACGCCACGCATTATGCGACCGAAAATCCGGCAATGCAGCGGCTGTGCGAACGGTTGCCCGTCGATTCCGTGTTCATCGACCATATTCCTGAGGTGCAGATGGTGGATAATACCAGGATGGTGCATCTCGACCAGATGGCTTGGTATCTGTAGTCATCACGTGCTGCACAGGCGGAGTCTTGGTTGCTTTTGTGCGGGTTCATACACCGTTAAATAAAAAAGAAGAGGAAGAGGCTCTTAGAGAGCCACGTCATCCTCTTCCCCTGTGCGGATCCGTATCGTGCGCCCAACCGGTGTCACGAAGATCTTACCATCTCCGATACTGCCGGTTGCAGCAGTGCTCTGGATCACCTCCACCACTTTGTCCACATCCCGCTCTGAGACCACGACCTCGATCTTGGTCTTTGGGAGCAGATCAACGCAGTACTCGCGTCCACGCCACTGTTGGACGAGTCCTTTCTGCTGTCCGCGTCCTCTAACCTCTGTAACGGTCATACTCACAAATCCGGCGTCAGCCAGAGCGGATTTCACCTCTTCGAGCTTCATCGGTCGTATTACTGCCTCTATCTTGCTCATTTCAGCCATCTTATTCACCTCATTCGATTATGTACTCGGGGTACGCCCGTATCCCGTGTTCTGTTATGTCAAGCCCTGCAATCTCATCAGCCTCTGAGACCCGCAGTCCAATGACAGCGTCGATCAGTTTGAAGACGATCAAGCCGACCACGAATGCCCAGATGATGGCTGCGAGTGCTCCTGCGACCTGGACAGCAAACTGGTTCACGCCACCGTACAATAAACCTGGCGCACCTGCCGCATACACGGCACCCTCGAGGATTCCATTGCCCATTCCGACCGAGAATATCCCGACCGAGAGAAGTCCCCATGTGCCGCAGTATCCGTGCACAGCGATCGCACCGACCGGGTCATCGACCTTGAGGACTGCCTCATTGAACATCACGCCAGCGTAGACGATCACACCCGCGACAAGCCCGATCACAAGCGCTGCCCAGTTCTCAACCGAGCCGCATGGCGCTGTGATCGCGACAAGTCCTGCAAGGACGCCATTTGCGGTAAGCGATGGGTCTGGCTTCCCTGTCACAACCCACGTGGTGATCATCGCTGATGCGGCGCCAGCCGCTGCTGCGATGAACGTGTTTGCAACAACAAGGTTCATGTATGCGTCACCCCCGTCAAGGGTCGAGCCACCATTGAAACCGAGCCATCCAAGCCAGAGCAGCAGCACCCCGAGGAAACCAAACGTGATGTTGTGACCAGGAATGACCTGGGGCTTTCCGTTCTTGAACTTGCCGAGTCTTGGTCCAAGGATGATCACACCGGCGAGCGCTGCATAGCCACCGATCGAGTGTACAACGCCGCTGCCTGCAAAGTCGTGGAAGCTTGCGCCGCAGATCTGAACGATCGGGCTACCGTCTCCGGCAAGCAGTGCAAAGTCGGCTCCTGACCAGACCCAGTGTCCATAGACCGGGTATATGATCGCAACGAGCAGCACTGTAAAGGCTAAATACGCCTTGAAATTGGTCCGCTCTGCCATGGCGCCTGAGACGATGGTTGCGCCAGTTGCTGCAAAGACCATCTGGAAGAACCATGCGTTCCAGACCGAGTTGTCGGCACCGCTCAGAGCGAACTGGCTGAACCCGAAGAGTCCTCCGATACTATCGCCGTACATGATCGCCCAGCCAACAAGCCAGTAGATCAGAACACCGAGGCAGATCGTCATCATATTCTTCATAAGGATGTTTGCGGTGTTCTTTGCCCGGGTGAACCCGGCTTCAACGAGTGAGAAACCAGCATGCATCAGGAAGACGAGCCCGCCACAGAGTAAAAGCCAGACAAAGGTCAGGGCTGTGCCGAGGCTGTCAACCGATTCTGCTAATGATTCGATACTCTCTTCTGCCGCTACCTGGGGTGAGAGCGACAGTAGTGCCAGCATCACGAGGATGCTGGTTATCAGGTATGTTCTATTTTTTTGCATAGATTCACCTATCCTGTGTTTCATCTTCCATGTTTTATAGGAAGACGGTAACTTACTGGTGAGTTATGCTATATAAAATTAACTCAGAGTGCTCTGATGCTTGATATGTGAAATGTCTCGGGTCTGCATGTAGCTACAAAAATCACGACTTGGATAATCTTAAGTATGGATAATAGGTAATCACCATCCGATAACCTATGAAATGTGACATAGCAATAATACAACCTGAACGACTCGATTCTGTCAGGCGGGAGTTTCAGAAGGTCGAGGTGAACCGACTGACAGTATCATCGGTATCAGGATATGGCGCTCAAAAAGGATTTTAGAGATATATCAGGCATTCAAACTTGAGGCGAATCTTCTCGAAAAGATCAAGCTTGAGATAGCTGTAAACGATAACTTTCTCGCACCAACAATAGAAGCGACCCAGAAAGGAGCAAAAAAGAGCGAGAAAGATGAGATCGGAGATGGTAAGATATTTGTTCTGCCACTCGAGGATGTTGTGAGGATCATTACAGGCAAAACCGGTTCTGAGGCGATTTAAGTAGCGGAGGAGGAGAAAATGACCATTGTTTTTGCAGATACTGCGTGGGTCCTGGTGTAATCAGCACTCATACTCTTCATGTTTGGGTCTTGTGGTAGTGACACCTGCTGCCGGGTTTGTCACACCGATGACTGCTATCGCGTATCAGGTTTGCTGCCGGTTTCATCTGCTACAACGCAGTGATGCTGAAAGGCAGACTCGGATAAGGGTGACTCGCTCGATGTCTTCGGTGTCCATGACGTTGGTGAAGCCACAGACGCGCTCCTGACAGGCGTATTTGCGACCGTAAGATGGTGTATGCGCTGATCTGCACCCTTACAATCGGCTTTCTTCTGGAAAAGACGCTTGGGCTGAAAGTCTCTGTGAGCGAAGAGAATATCGGGCTTGATCAGACGCAGCACGGAGAGAAAGGGTATAATTTCTGAAGTTTGGTGAAAAAAAACCCGGCGGCGAGAGCGAGCACCGCCAGCACCGCCGCCACGTCAGCACATCTCGATCTGTCCAGCCGCAGCCTGCAGGATCATGAGAGCATCAAGCGAGGTGACCACGCCGTCGCCGTCCACATCCGCGGCGGGGTCGAACGGATGGCTGCCAG
>DTYY01000174.1 GCA_012961645.1 Methanosarcinales archaeon
CGGCTTCGGGCGGGCCTGCCCCGGGTGGTTCCCGAACCGCTCAATCAGTTGTCGCCGGAGGAAGTCAAGCGCCTGGTCGATCGACTGGAGGACGAGTATGCGGGAGAGGTCACTTTCATCCGGATCAACGTAACAGAAAGACCTGATCATGCAGGAGAGTTTGGGGTAAGCGGGCTTCCGGCAATGATTGCGATCTCGGGCAAGAGTGAGGAAGGGTATGCCAAGAGGGAAATCTCAGGCTTTACAGAAGAGACCGGATTGAGAGGGATCATCGCTTCAGATGGAGATGATGGTGTCTGGGTCGCTGCTACGAGCACAACATGCAATTCCTGCTCCGACTGCACCAAGAAATTGAATGGCGACTATGATACAGTGGTGCTCACAACAGACCTGACCAATGTCAAAGGATCCTGCATAACCCTTGGCGCAAACAACGTCGTCTTCGATGGTGGCGGAAACAGAATCGATGGCGACGATACAGGGGAATTTGAGTCTGGAATTGTGATGACCGGCAAAACCGGCAACAAGATCAAAAACTGCGTGATCACCGACTTTGAATCAGGGATAACGCTGTATGGTTCGTCAAAAAACGAGATATACGACAATAAAATCAGTTCAAACTATCATGACGGCATCTGGATCAGTGATTCCGATTCAAACAATATCCATGATAACCTGATCGAAGATAACGGGAAATACGGGGTTTATTTTGCATCGGACAGCAACGACAACATATTATCTGACAATACTGTCTGTTCCAACCCGACAGATATCTATGATGCCGATAAGAATTCTGGAGACGATAACGCATGCGAAACGACACATAACTGGAACGACGTCGGAACTACCGGATGCACATACGATTGCACGACCCAGAAGCCAGACCTTGTGATCACCGATATATGGGACGATGGTGGCACCATCTGTTACGAAATAAAAAATATCGGCGATGGGACGGCTCTGGAGGGGCATTACACCACACTATTTGTGGATGGCGAGTATCAGATAAAGGAGCAGGTGGATGTGGATCTATCACCTGGAGCAAGCGTGAAAAGGTGTTTTGACATTTACACCTGGAACTGCACCCTTCCGGGAGATAATGTGGAAGTATGCGCCGATTACGGAAATTTTGTAGACGAAATCAGTGAAAAGAACAACTGTAGGGAGGAGACATGGACGTGCGCATCAACAGGGGGAGCTATCATCTACCATGCCGATTACGGCGCAGGGATCTGGCGCATGAACCCGGACGGCTCGGAAAATACGCAACTGAGCGATCACGGCTGGTTTGCAGAATACTCCCCTGACAATGCAAGGATAGCCTTTGGCGAGTATTACCAGAGTGGTATCTGGGTGATGGATTCAGACGGGACAGGTCAGGTGCAATTGACGTCATCTGGAAATGCCCCGACATGGTCTCCTGACAGCACGAAGATCGCCTATCATGTGGGTGGTACAACCGTTACTGAACGCCGCATCTGGGTTATGGATGCGGATGGGAGCAATGCTCAAAAATTGTCTGAAAGCCCAGGTGACTTTCCCGCGTGGTCTCCTGATGGAACAACGATCGCATACAGTGGCGAAGCTGACAATGATATCCGGCTGATCCACCCGGATGGTACTGGCGATACCCAGCTATGTGCTCAAAGCAGAGATCCTGCATGGTCACCGGATGGCGAGAAGATGGCTTACAGGTCGCTTACCGACGGATGCATCTGGACCATGAATGCTGACGGAAGCGGCAAAATGAAGGTAAGTACCAGCGCAGGAAAATATCCCGAGTGGTCCCCTGATGGCACAAAGATCGCTTATGAAGATGATACCGGTATCTGGGTGATCGATGCCGATGGCACAGGTGAACATCTGATCAATCAGGGAGGACATGCTCCGGACTGGACGTCACAGGCTATTGTAGAAGAGTTGCCAGACCTTGTGATCACCGATCTCTGGAACGAGGAAGGTGATATCTGTTATCAGATACGAAACATCGGCGAGGCAACAGCTCCAAAAGGGCATTATACCTCTTTGTTCATCGATAACGAGGAGAGATCAAATGATCTCATCGATTCAGAGATTAAACCTGGAGAAAGGCTGAAGCGATGCTTCGATTATGGATGGCAGTGCAGTCCTCCGGATGATGCCATAACGGTGTGTGCGGATCATGGAGACGATGTGAACGAGGATTCTGAGGGAAACAACTGCAGAAAAGAGACATGGAAATGCGATGTTATCCCACCTAAGATCATTTCAGGTCCGGCCGTCTCCGGGATCACCCAGAGTTCAGTTACCATCGCGTGGACTACCAATGAAGACAGCGACAGTCTGGTCAGGTTTGGCAGGACTGCCGGAAAGTACGAGGATCAGAAGTCCGGTCTTAAGCTTACACAGGAGCACACGATCATCCTGATCGATCTCTTGCCATCGACCACTTATCACTATTTTGTGCAATCGACGGATGCAAGTGAGAACACGGTCGTTAGCAAGGATGGGTTCTTTGAGACGTTGCCGTTACCTGATGATGAGCCGCCCGTGTTGCACGCTCTAAATATCACCAGGGGGAAGGGTGCCTTCCTGTACTACGAACTCTCTGCAGATGTCTCTGATAACACGGGTGTCGGGAGGGTTGAGTTTTATCTTGATGACAGGCTCATCGGGACCGATTATTCTGAGCCGTATCTCTGCTATCTGGTTCCGGCTTACACGGAGATGTCACGCGAGGAGTTTTTCGAAGAGCATACGGTGGAAGCGGTGGTGTTTGACGTCGGTGGAATGGTTTTTGAGAGTTCTGTACGGTGGGGACCTCCTTATGAGGTTATGAGTGTCACCGCGAAGATTCTGACACCCTGCTGCAGTCATCCACACCCATACCCGGGTTACCTGTACACCGATGATGGTGTGGTGCCTGATGGAACCACTGTGGACATAATAGTGCGTGCTGCCGAGTACGAGCTTGGCGAGGAGAGACCAGGAACGCCCGCTTGCCCCGGTGACATTCCCCCGCCGATGAGAGAGATCATACCTCATCCGGTGCAGAGGGTGAGATTCTATCTCGACGGCACCCTGGTAGGCACATCTACCACGCCCTCCAGCACATACGAGAAGTACATCTATACCCACATATTGGACGCAAGCGGTCTGGTCGCAGGGGATTACGAAATCGAAGCCAGGGCTATAGCCACTGATGGAACCATGGATAATGCCACTTGCACAGTAACGGTGGCAGAGGGAACGCCATACGTTATGCCTGCAAGAAGTGTCTCCAGAATCGGCAACTACTTTGAGGTGACGCTGACCCTCTCCAATCCCGGAACTGCCAGTGCGCTGGTGGATACGATCACAGACCACGCAATCGGCTTTCAGGCGGTGGGAAAGAGTGCTGAAGAGTACACGGTCACCACCGATTACACTACTGGTTCCAAAGACTGTGAAATTCTTATCGACCTCTTCACTGACACGACTGACACGATCACACTGAGCCCGGGCGAATTTTTCAGAGTGGTGTACTCGGTGGTTCCGATACTGTATGAGGACGCAACCGATTATAGCATAGGGGAGGAGACTGTGATCCGATACTACGACCCATCCGGTCGATTGGATGATAATACGGTGACTTCTCCAAGCAGCCGCACATTGGAGGGTGAATGGTTCCCCTCTACGGTGGACAATGCCATCGAGACGTCGGACTATCTGATTGCAACCAACCCGGCGCGACTATTCACCCATTACACGGATGCTGATGTGGAAGAGCTCCTGCCATCCGTGGCAGGTCTGGCTGAGGAGAAGAATGGAGTACTTGGATATCTGGATACATACAGTCGATCAACGTTTAAGAATTTGATAGAACCGGGCGGTGATTGGAGCAGCAGATTGGCGACTGACTGGACATCGGAAGGATACCTGCTGATTGTGGGTGAAACCGAGATCGTACCATCGAGAGATATATTTGATA
>DTYY01000175.1 GCA_012961645.1 Methanosarcinales archaeon
ACCAATTGCTGGAATCACCCCAGGAAGTCTTATATTCCCACCCTCTGAAAAATACTATTGTCATTGATGGCTATAGTGATGATTGGTTTGGATATTCGCTTGCATCTGGCGATGTCAACGGCGATGGTATCGATGATGTGATCGCTGGCGCACCAGGCGTGAATAGAGGAGCGGGTTCTATTGCAGGAAAGGTTTTTATATATTATGGCAATAATTCATTAAACACACTTCTGACTGGTGGGGATGTTGCGCTCTACAACCCTTACGCAAGCAACGACTTCTTCGGTATCTCTGCTGCGTGTTTCGATATCAGTGGAACCGGCATAAGAGACATCCTTGTCGGCGCAAACAACTCAAGCAGCGTATATGCCTATTTTGGCGGATCATTGCCATCGCTCATCGACTCGACCAGCGGCGTGAACATGACGTTTCACGGTGTGGAGAGTTCCGAATTCGGTATTTCGGTCTCCTCTGCAGGCGATGTGGACAAAGACGGTACAGATGACCTGATCGTGGGCGCGCCAGGAAACGTTAGTGCGCACATCTTCTACGGCGGGTCACTGCTTGACAATACGTCTGATATCAACCTGACCGGCACGTCGGGGTCTCGCTTCGGAATATCGGTATCCGCATCTGGCGATGCCGATTCTGATGGATATGCCGACGTGATCGTTGGAAGATCTGATAAGAAGGCAGAGACGTTCTATGATGTTGATCTCGGGATCGGATCGATCCTGGTATCAGAAACCGATGCGGGTTTCGGCACCGTTGTTTCAGGGATCGGTGATGTTGATGCTGACGGCATTCCTGATATCGCAGTAGGCGCGCCTGATGCCGGAAAAGTGTATGTGTACACACCGCGATTTCCAGAGACGCCGTGGCTTGCTGTCGGTAATGCGACCGATCTTGACAACGGAAACGGGACGAAGGTCTGGGAGTACAGTGGCGTGATAAAGAATGATGACGGCATCCAGAGCGGCAGCACATCGAGCAGCCCCATCATCAAGATGCTTCCGATCTACCGGGAGATCACGACCGACGCCACTCTCTCGATGTATGTCAATACCAACACTTCAACAAATGTCAGAATCTCGGTGAACGGAGTCGAGGTCAATGCCACCAGCCCTGCCATCGATACGAGCGGGGACTGGGAATGGCACAACATCACGCTTCCTGTAGATATCACCGAATGGAGGATCGGGGAGAACAACATCGTGATCAATGTCACCTCTGGCACGCTTTCAATCGGCAGGGACGCTGCCGCCGCCAACATGATCCGCATAATCCTCCCGATATCACAGCCATTTACAACGAGCGAAAGAACCCATGATTTTGCTGCTGCGATCAATGACTGGATGGACGATCATAACGCTACCGATGGCATGTATGATGTGCCGTTCCTGCTGCACTCAAATTCGTCAGGTGCAATCAATGTGACAGAACTCCGCATCAAGGCAACGCCATCGCTAAACGAGAATCTCGATATGCTGCTTCCGGATTTCATAGAATATAATGTGATATTCTCTTATCTGGACACGCTTATGAAAGGGCATCTGTACACATTCTCAGATGGCAGTTATGAGAAGACATTAAACTTCACCGGGTATGGAAATCTCACCGTACATATCCTGCTTCCCAACAACACAACATCGGTATACGCCGCAAATATGGATGTGGCAGGGCTTCCCAATGAGTCGCTTGAGGCTGCCCTCCCGACCGTGGGTTTTGCGCATGATGCCGATACAGCAATCGTTGTGGATTCAGACGGGGATGTGCACATATCCTACAGCAAAAACCAGCCTCAATTGTATTACCTCAACAATGAAGAAGATGACTGGCTCGACCCTCCGGAAGACATCAACAAAGGCAGCGGGAATACCAACAACATCAGCATGGTGATCGATAACAATGATGAACTGCATGCGGCATTCATCAGAGGGCAAGCGAACCCTGATGTGTATTACTCAAGAACTTATGATGGTGTCTGGCTCTCCAAACAGGATATGGAGCAGGTGAATGATAGTGGCGTAAACGAGCCGTCGCACGACCCAACCCAGCCATTCATCGCTCTTGATTCCGCGAACGCTCCGCATGTCATCTGGGTCGAGAACGTTTCCATCTATTACGCCGGGAACACCACAGGCACGTGGTCTCCTGCCATAAAACTGAAGAACACCACCAATGGAACGACTCCGCTCTTCGACATCGATTCAGGTGATATCAAACACCTCGCGTTTGTCGGGAACAGAACTGTGTACTACATGAACACATCAGCCGGAGACTGGGGCATTCCGGTGCATGTGGGCAGTAGCACCAATGCAACAGACATAACCATGTCCATCGACCAGAGCGACCATGTACATCTTGCATGGGTAGAAAATGGCACCACCGTATATTATTCGAATAACACCGGCGGGTCATGGAGTCCAAAAGAGGCGGTATACACCGGAACTGCCGTATCTGATCCTTCGATAGCCACTGATTATAGTGGCAATGCATATATCGTATGGGCTGATGCCGGTTATATCTATTACTCCAACAATGTGGATGGGTCATGGAGTACACCAGTAGAACTTGGCAGCGGGGGTGCTGCCAATCCATCGGTGGTCGTAGGCGCCGACGGGGAGATCCATATTATATGGGGCGAGATAGTGGGTGGGGGAAAGAGTATATTGTACTATTATGGTCATGTTTTATATTATCCAACCAAACCATACGTCATCATCAACAACTCTACAGTTTGGGACTATAACGTCGAAGAGATCAACCACAACGATGGAAAGAACGGCAGTGTCGCGCTCGGAGACAATGCCACAGACGCCTTATACAAGGATTTTAAGATAGAGGATCAGATCGATGGACCATCATTCCTGTCCATCTATGCAAAGGGCGATGATGGCAGCATCGACATCTATGTCGATGACAGGAAGGTCAGGTCTGCGTTCATACCTGCAAACACCAGTTTTTTGTGGCAGAACATAACTATGCCTCCTGGCGTATGGCACACCGGCACAAATCGTCTCCGCATCAATGGCTCCAATCTCAACAACACGTACGGGTATGCAATGAGCACCGACGGTGTGAGCGACTGGTACTGCGATAATGGAACCGTGAACAACAGTTTTGATAGCAACGATTACACATGGATGATCCGCCTCTATGCCACAGAGTATCGCGGTTCTCAGACGACCAGCGATTTCTCAGAACCTTTGAACGGGTATATATCCTCGAATAACGCCTCAGGTGAGTACTATAACATCACTTTCACGGTACACTCTGATACGAAGGGCGGGATCAAACTATCGCGCCTTCGCATATACTACTACATCCGCGGAAACGAGACGCATGTAGTGCAGAAGCGTATCATCACAAACGGAGTTCCTCCGTACAACTCGGTGACTGCCGAGAGACTGGTCACGATTCAGGATGATGACATCACAGCATCCGATGCCGAGGAACGGATGCCTGATGCGAGCATGGCGCCGAACATCAAACTATGGAACCTTGTCGAGGTCAGACTGGAGATGTGGTACCGATGATACGGGACGAAGAAGCACAGTGGATCATTCTTGCCGGATTTACGATAAGCATAGCTCTCGCAGTGTTGATCGTGCTCCTGAATCTCTCGTTTATGTCAGGATATCAGTCCTCGCAAGCGCAGATTGAGTTTCCGATGTATGAACTCCGTGAACTGCACGACGAGACATACACAGAGGTCAATATCATCGCCATGCAGGATAATATCACCACCGACGAGGTCAATGACACGATGGTGAACTATGGAAATCTGCTCTCCCAGTTGTATGCGTATCACGGACAGCTGGTGACCACATCTGTGAACACCACCACATCAACGAAGAACGCAACAACAGCAGCAGATTCCGCAGGTGAGTTGAATGTCACCACAGTGACGATCGAGGTCACATTCTACGACGGGACCACCGAATATACAGAACGGTTGAGCAGCAGTACGATCTAAAACTATTCGAGGGAGGGAAGTGACGAGATATGATTAATCCGGAAGATAACCGTGCAGTATCCTTCTCGCTCGAATACATTCTGGTCTCGAGCGTATCGATCCTGCTCTTTCTATCAGTGATAACGATATCGGGTTCGATGCTTCTTGACCTTCCGACCGATGTTGCAGCAACGCAGCAGTTCAATGATGTCGGAAACGACATCGGCACCAAGCTGATCATGTTCTACCTGATCGCGCCCGAAAATGGCACACTGGACACGTCGCTTGAGATGCCACCCACGATCGGCGGACATGCCTACACAGTGAAGCTATCCACCAGCAATGCCACGGACCAGCGGGTAATAATCGTTGCAGACGACATCGATCTCAACATATCATACACAATAAACGGCATCGGCGCGTCCATTCCGATCAATGGAGAGACACACAGCGCAAGCGGTAGACACAGGTTATGTTTCGACAATACAGGCGGGTAATTACGGAGTTATAAATATGAATAAAAATAAAATGATCCAATCAGACAGCGCGGTTTCAGAGGTGGTGGGGTATTCGCTCGTATTCGGGATCATCGTTCTTGCGATCGGACTGATCTATGTGGCTGGCATACCGACACTGCAATCGACAAAGGATGCGACCCAGTTCAAGAGCGTTGAGCAGGGTTTCATGA
>DTYY01000176.1 GCA_012961645.1 Methanosarcinales archaeon
CACCTCATTTGTTGGGTGAGACGACTATGTTTTATAGAATATATAATGTATTCGGAGGTAGGGGTATTCGGAACTACTGAACTAGCACAAAGACATACCACCCACCGACAAAACGACCAGATTCCACCGCATTTCCCAGAAAAATCCTGCTCATCACAGAAAACTCCCGCTAACCACGAGCGAGGGCATCAATACACCAAATGGTCGATCAAACCTGATGCAGATGCTAAACCAGACCAAGATATTACCGAAAAATTACCCTGATATCATCCGTATCACCCGAGCGGTGCGATCACCGCCCCTCCACTGCCCGCAGATCGACGGCAATCCCGCGGCTTGACCTGACCATCTCAGTCCCGCTCATCCGCGCTCTTCCCACCCCAAGCGCCATGCTGCCGTGCACGATCACCTCGTCCATCTCCCTGATCTGCGGATCTGCATCGAGGACGCCTGGTGCAAGGACTGATCCTTTCGGCAGGAAATCGTCGATCCGGACCCGATAGATGTCAGGAGGCATCCTGGCTACGCCGGCAAGCGTCAGTGCAAGTGTACCATATACTGAGGAGCTTGCGATCCGTGCACCGTCCACGAGTATCCGAAACCCGGATCGGCTCGATCTTAACTGCGCGTGGTCAGGGATCAGCCGTTCTCCGACCCCCTGTCCGAACTGGTAATCAGCGATCGCACGAACCGTTCTGAGAGGGGGTTTTTTGCTACGCGGCTGCGACGATACGCTTCTCGCAACAGACTCTCGCAGGCTGGCAAGCGAATCATCGGTCAGGGGATCCTCGATCGCAGAGTATGTGATCTCGATTCCCAGATCATGCTCCACAGTCCTGCAGACCTCTGCGAAACCGCCGCTGACGTGTGCTATGATCGTTCTGTACGTATTCCTCTCAAGATATGCACGCAGGCACGAGGCTACCCATGTGGTCTCATCAAGGCTCCACTGCCCTGTAACAGCGATATCATAGTGGGCGGCCGGATACATCGTCTCAAGCTCTCTTGGAACGATACCAAGCGGCGATGTCAGTATGATCTCATGGATCTGCGACCGGTACCCCCGAAGCGCATCGATGAACTTTGCATGTGATCTCGAGCGCGAGTATGGTTTTCTTGCCGAACACGGAAGTATCACGAGGGTATCTGGTGGACCTGCCGGGGCAAAACGCGAGAGCACCCGCTCAGCGAATCTGGTCACCTCGACGCGACTCTGTGATTCGGCAGTGTTTGCGATCAGGACACTTTTCCGCACTGTCGGAGTCCTCTCTTCCAGATAAGTGTGCTCCTGATCCAGTAATCTGAGAACTGCTGTTAGATACGGGCGAGATCTGCACTGTTTCTCCACATAGGAACGCAAGCTCTCGTCGCGGATGCATTCGCGCACCAATCTCAGTTCTTCGTCCAGTTTGATGGTGTTGTGGCGGCTAAGCAGTCTGGCACGATCTGTTGCAGACAGACTCTGCAATTGTTCTGGTGTTTCGACTTTTGTGCATATCTCGCATGTGCACGGGAATTCGTGGAGTCTATCGACCGATTTTTCACCCTCGCGTGTCAGATACAGATTCTGGTACCCTTTTATGATTGCAGCGGTGTCATCGACAAGATCGATCCCGAGATAGATCAGTACTGCGAGATTCTCAGGAGTTGCAAGCGCTGGAGCATACAGGGCGGTGTCCGGGCTGGTGCTGTTCTTCAGTTTTATCACGGTTTCTGCGAGCAACCTTGCCCGATTCTCAAGCATGGCTGCCGCACCGATCACGTACAGATCGCGTGCATCTGGTACGGCGGTCTGCATCGGATGAACCACCTCGCCTGTCGCACCATCGCGGCGGAAAGATTCGGAGGATCGGTTGAAAGAACGTTCGATCAATTCTTGCGGCGCATACAGCGGCAGTGATCGATGCGGCAGTATCAGCAGCCTGCCCGGATCAGCCGATTCGATCACGCGATAATCCCACAGACATCCGCAATCGATGATGCTACCCTTGCGCCTGCTGAGCAATTCTGAATTCAGGATGGCTGGTGTTTGTATTCGCAGATCCAGCATCAATCTACCGATCCTTGCAGCACAATCCCGCTGCCTCACCTCGAAATAGCGGGTCATCCCAACACATCCGCAGCCACAGCAGAGAACAGCCCTAAACCCACAATCCCGGGCGATTTGATACGTCCAAGGTCTTCCTCTGCGATTTTACCCATCTTCTGCCTCCTGTAGCAACGATTGTCGGCATCATAATCCATCAAACCCCGCAGCATAAATAATCATCGGTAGCACCCCGATCCGCATATAACCTGACTACCACAGTTGTGTATAGCTTCGACGATGCTTATGCATTCCTGCCGGAGAAAAAGTGATTTTCAGAATCATGGGCATCGGAATATGGTGCTTTCGCTTGCCTCGTGCTCACGGCTCTTTTGTCAGGACACGAATCTCGGGACATCAGCTGCTATTGACATCACAAAAAGGTTATGCGGATGTGGACACCATAATAACAAACATGATCGATTCCCTTGTCGCAATCCTTGAATCGGTGCCTCATCCGGTTGCAACGATGCTTATTGCATCGATGCCGGTTGCAGAACTCAGGGGCGCGATCCCGGTCGCCATCGGTGTGTATGGCATGGACCCGCTGACCGCATATACACTTGCGGTGATCGGCAACATGATGCCGGTTGTGCCACTTCTGTTATTTCTTGAATCGGTTTCGAATTATCTGCGGAGGTGGGTGTTCTGGGACGTCTTCTTTAACTGGTTATTCACGCGCACATACCACCGGCACAATGCAGGCTTAGAGCGATACGGTACCATCGCACTCCTCCTGTTTGTGGCAATCCCGCTGCCCGTAACCGGTGCATGGACCGGATGCGCGGCAGCATTCGTATTCGGGATACAGTTCAGACACGCGCTTGCAGCGATCGTTGGAGGTGTCATGCTTGCCGGAGTCATTGTCACAGCCGCCACGCTCGCCGGTATAGGATTCTTTGGGCTGCTCTAAAATGCCTGTTTTTATTGCAAATGCGCAACTTTTGGATCGTCCTTCACGCGAATACCGGTGGGGGCGCGCCTAGGGCCCCGCCCTAACCATCCAGATACGGCGACTGGGAAAGCACTGAGATACCGTCGTTTGATATCTGCAGCACACGCACCTGATTGATGGTTGCAGAGCCTCTATGCTTTACCACATGAACCGAGCGCTGGAGGTTGTTGCCGGCACGCACCATGCCTATGTTGGTGATGGAATCGGCACTGTACTCGACAATTTCGTTCACGCCGAAGATCGTGCCGGTCACGACGAGGCATGTGGCAGGAGCCTTACGCAGAACATCGAATACGGCATCGACCAGACTCCTCAGCCTGTACTTCGAGTCTATAGCCAGAAACAGTGCCTCCACCGAGTCGATGAAGATCAAATCTGGATTTATATCCTTTATTTTATTTTCAAGCAGTTTTTTAAAGCTCTTTATCAGTTCATCCGGTGCAATCTCCACGGTTTTCTGGAGTCGCAGATCCGGATCGGCGATATCGACAAAAACGACATCCCCTGACTCCTCGAGCGCCCAGAAATCCCATCCGAATGCCGTATACCACTCTTTTCGAACACTTTCAGTTTCTTCCGACGTAAGAACGACCATACCTTTCTTACCGGCTTTTACGCCATTATGTATGAACTCTCCTCCGAAGACCGTTTTTCCGGTACCTGTGCCGCCACTGATCACATTCACGCTTCCTTTAAAAAAACCGCCTCCAAGCAGTTCATCATAGCCGGGTATGCCCGTTTCCATCCGTTCCATTGATCGCTTCTCTTCCATCATGGTCACCATCCAGTGAACCCTTCAATTTATATATTCGAGTCGATCCCATATAAACACACTCGAAATGATCCTCATCCTCAAACTTGTCTGTACCTCTGCCGTACCGGCTACGTTCGGTTGTCCCGATATAGATGTAAGTGACATCATACTTATTCAGCAGCCTTATCGCGTATCTGATACTCGGCGTGCTGTAAATCGCATCCACATCACCCGCCCTGATCCTTATACCATCATGGTCATCTCGCCACATCATCTCGTGCCCCTGCCACCCGATGACTGTTGGCAGACCCGTGAATGCGGAAATTCTCGAATCAGTAGAGTAGGACCTCCCTGGCGCCTCAAGGATGACTGGCGTTTCGGAGATGTTGCTGCGGATCCATAAAATCACCATATACTCTCCTCTATCTGATCCATTCAGATATTCGATCCCGTCCAGTGTTGGCGGATTGCGATCGAGTATCATCTTTGAGCAAGTACCGGTGAACAGATATACACAGCAGGAAACAAGAAGTATACAGAATATAGCCTTCCAGACCGGTTTAATCTTGTTTTTGGCAATCACGCTGCCGTTTCGCTCTGACGGCGATACGGTGGGGCTTGCGGGGTATGCGAAATATGTGGAATATACCGAATAAACAGAATATCCAGCTGCGACACCCCAGAGAATCCAGATCTGCAGATACAGCTTGAATACCGTGTTCATACGCTCGTTGGGCGCGCCAAAGCCGTCATCGAGATAGAACATCTCGCAGAAGAGGGCGAGCAGCGCGCCTGTAAGAACAAGAATCAGAACAAAATGACCATCCTCCATATCCTGATCGGATGATACCCGATCATACAGCAGATAGATGGACAGTGCGATCAACGGAATAACAACGATCAGTATCTGGAAAAAGATCAGAGAAAGGAGGATTACAGGCAAGAGAGCGATCAAATACCTCTTATCGAAATCCAGATGTGAAAGCAGAAATGAAATTATCAGAAAGATGAATAGCGCGAAGATCTCGGCGAAATTGATCAGGAGTGTATTTTGATGTACAATCCCGATCCCGGATGTACCTGTGCCCTGAAAATCCAGATAAAACGGAGCAAAAAGGGCTGTGCTCAGTATCACAACGCTTGTTACCGGAATTATTGCGTCTTTGAGGCTGGCTGTGCGGTAATGCTGAGAAAGAGTCGCTGTGGCAAATATGACCAGATATACCGGGTAATCCCATGCGTTCAATGTAAAGAGCGCCCCGATGCAGAGCGCAAGCAGGACCGTTCCTGCGATGATGTGGGCACGGCTCTTGCCATACATCCTCATTCCACCACTTTCGGACCGATAAATATTTAGAATCAGCAAAAGCAGAAGCAACTGAAACGGAATCGAGATTACATGCGGATGCAGATCTCCGAAGATGAAACTGAAGTACGGGAATTCGTTGATCGTATGAGGTATCACCCTCGTGGACGCCCAGAGCCCGAAGACCTGATCGAGGCTGGCGACCGGCAGATGCAGGAGACTGCCTGCCACATTGAATACGATGTAAGAATTTGCGATGAAAGCGACAAAGAGCATCGTCAGAAGCCCGTATCGCACATTCCTTGTCAGATTGTACCCCATACCAAAAGCTGCGTTTGCCGCAAGTGCCGAGAACGTAACCAGCCCGAGATTATACGTGATGGTGGTGGAGATGCCTGTTAACTGGCTGAGTACCGCAACGATCAGGTATCCGAAGTAATAATAGAAATTAATCGACTCTCCTGCGAGCCAGGGATCAGGAGGCGGGAACTGGCTCGTCCTCATGATCGCATTTATGAATGCGAAATCCATGTACTTCTCGCCAAACGTGGTGATTTCAGGATTGTATGCTCTTATTATCAGAAAAAAGACAAAAGCAGCGAAGAACAGGAATTCATTTCTGACTACAGTGCCTCCTGTGATATGCGGTCTGTTCTTTATGGCGCATAGCAGCGATATGATGCACAGGATCAAGCCACCTATCAGAACTGTGTTTCTGCCGAAGGAAAACAGATATGAGAGGATCCATGTCAGGTATGCCAGCATGAGTATTCCGGCAGCCTTTGATATGCAGTATCCCTGATCTGTGAGGTTTTTGCAGACCATCGACACGATGGGAAGCGCAACTACACCGATTGCGATGATCACTGCATACCAGATGATTATCTCACCTAACATATCCACCAATGCTTATATGATATGACCGCCGATATATGGCTATATTATGGATTTGATGACTATGGAGTTAATCGTACGATTCGTGATTGAACTCTTCTGGATGTATGCGTGTATCTATGCAG
>DTYY01000177.1 GCA_012961645.1 Methanosarcinales archaeon
AAGATATCATTGAAATTCATTAACTCTCCCTTTTTCTTAAAAAAATTAGATTTAAAAATGTTCAGCAAAGTATTTAATAGTAAACCCCAGACCCTCTCTCAACCCCACCAACGGCTCCCACCCGAGCACATCCTTCGCCCTGCTGATATCCGGTCTCCGAACCTTTGGATCATCCACAGGCAGATCCTTAAAAACAATCTGCGAACCGCTACCTGTAACCTCAATAACCTCTTTTGCAAACTCAAGCACCGTCATCTCCCCGGGATTACCGATATTCACAGGATCTGTAAAATCGGAGGCCATCAACCGAAATATCCCATCGATGAGATCAGATACATAACAGAACGACCTGGTCTGTGATCCATCCCCATACACCGTAATATCCTCACCTCGCAGTGCTTGGTTGATGAAGTTTGGAACAACCCGCCCATCACCTGCACGCATACGCGGACCATACGTATTGAAGATGCGTACGATCCGCGTATCCATGCCGTGATACCGGTGATACGCCATCGTGATCGCCTCAGCATACCGTTTCGCCTCATCGTAGACCCCCCGCGGTCCTATCGGGTTTACATTGCCCCAATAGGTTTCTGGCTGCGGGTTCACAAGAGGGTCGCCATAGACCTCTGATGTGGATGCGAGCAGGAAGCGTGCGCCCTGCTCTTTTGCAAGTCCAAGCATATTGTACGTGCCGAGTGCCCCAACCTTCAGCGTCTGGATCGGCAGGTCAAGATAATCGATCGGAGATGCCGGACTTGCCAGATGGAATATACAATCGATTCTATCTCCAAAATAGAGGGGTTTTGTCACGTCGTGTTTCAGATACGTGAATCGATCCGACGTGATGTGTTTGATATTCTGAGCGCTGCCCGTTATCAGGTTATCTATGCAGACAACCTCATAACCTTTCAGAAGCAAAAGGTCGCATAGGTGTGAACCCAGGAACCCCGCGCCGCCCGTAACTATTGTTTTCATGCCGATTTCGTCCTAAAACTCGATTGACGATGAATCTCCAATATTTAAGGAGTTGTGCTTGCCTATAAGGTTTGCGTCATCTCCGATGATCGATGATTGCAGATTCACCTTTGAGATGTGCGTCCGAGATCCGATTACGCTGTTCGAGATTATCGAGTGTTCGATGACCGTACCATCTGCTATGGATGTGTACGGTCCTACAACCGAATTTACAAGCCTCACATCATCTCCTATCGCCACCGGGTGCACGACCACCGAATCCACGATCTCACACGTGCTGCTCATATCCTCCCTCTCATCAAGCAGCACCTGGTTGGTGGCAAGGAGGGACCTGGCATGCCCGCAGTCATACCAGCTGGAGACTGTGAAGGTCTTGAACCTGCACCCGCGCCTGATCATCATCTCCAGTGCGTCAGTCAACTGGTATTCGCCACGCGTCTTGATGTTGTTTTCAAGCATCCACGAAAGGACTTCGAAGAGCAATGGCGTCTCCTGCACAAAGTACACGCCTGATATGCCCAGATTCGAGGCTGGGCGTTCTGGTTTCTCCTCAAGTCTTTTGATACATGGTGATGCAGGTTCCAGTTCAACGATTCCGTACTTTTGCGGCTCGTCAACCTCCCTGACACCAATCGAGCCTGTGCAATATCCATTTTTTGTGTGCTGTTCATAAAAGTCCAGATAACCTGATTTAAAGATCATATCACCGAGCGCAATCATGATATCAGAATCGCCCACCACCTCGCGAGTTAGTAAGATTGAATGCCCGAGACCGAGCCGTTCTTTCTGGTCTACGTACCGTATATTGAAGATATCGCCATAATACTCGTTTACGTATGAGATTAGCTGCTCCTTCCGGTATCCGACCACGAGTATGATCTCCTCTGGTTCGAGATCGGTCACCCGGTCAAGAATATGTCCGATGATCGGTTTGCCTGCGATATACACCATGGATTTTGGCTTGGTATGTGTGTGAGGAAACAGACGTGCTCCGGCTCCGGCAGCAGGTATGATTACTTTCATGTTACACCTTCTTTCTCTGTATTCATTCATCTCACACCATATAATACGAATCCACGGGTCCGACGACGCAGACGATGGAGTCTTCTTCCATCTTTACCACTTCCCCCTAAACCACCTGATCGTCTCCTCAAGCCCCTCTTTTATCCCGCATTGCGGCGCGTACCCAAATCCCGCGGCAAGCGATACATCTCCGAGCGAATCCCGCACATCTCCTGCTCTTTTCTCCTCGTGCACCGGGTCCATCCGCTTCCCGATGATCCCCATAACCATATCCGCGAGATCATTGACACTGATCCGCTTTCCGGTCGCCACATTAAACACACCTGTCGCATCTGTTTCCATCGCAATCAGATTCGCCTGCACCACGTCGCTCACAAACGTAAAATCCCTGGTCTGCTCCCCGTCGCCGTATATGATCGGCGGCTCACCAGCCATGACCCGTTTCACGAATTTTGGTATCACAGCCGCATAATCGGATGACGGATCCTGTCTCGGACCATATACATTGAAATACCTGAGAGCAACCGTTTTCAAGCCGTAAATCTCGTTAAAAATCATGCAATAATACTCGCCCGCAAGTTTCGTCACAGCATAGGGGGACTTTGGGTCTGGTTTCATCCCCTCCCTCTTCGGGAGTTCGGGACTATCGCCATAAACAGAGGACGAAGACGCATAAATCACCTTCGAAACGCCGGCATCCCTTGCAGCGAGAAGTACGTTCAATGTTCCGCCCACATTCACCTCGTTTGCCAAAACAGGGTCCTCCACGCTCTTCTGAACACTTGGAAGCGCTGCCTGATGAAAGACATAATCAATACCTCTAAAATTTTCCTTCAGCAGGTCTGGATCTGTGATGCTGCCCCGCACAAGTTCCACGTCAAGATCCTCAAGATTCTCTACCCTTCCGGTGGAAAGATCATCGATTATGATCACTTCGTGCTTCTTTGATAGTTCCTCGGCGAGATTTGAGCCTATAAACCCCGCGCCACCTGTTACAAGAATTTTCATCGCCAATTCACCACCAGTTCCTTACCCCTTCCCCGATTCTGGCTTTCGGTTATCCATCCGAAGTTCACCCATCCTATTAGCACCCACCAGTGTACCCTTAATATCTCCTTTCTGTTGCTCGTTGTATTTAACAGTGGCTCTTACCCGTGTGACATTCTTCAATGATTTCGACCGATTCATCGACACTGATCCTTGTGCCGCCGCAGACATCGAAGGCCCCACTCAGCGTCACATCATATCAGCTTCGCCGTATCGCTTCCGATCCTCAAGCTCCTGTTTCTTGGCTGCATTCCAGCCGGATACCGCCTGCAGGTACCCTGTCACACGTGATATCTGCTCCACATCCGTTGATCCGCAGTTCGGGCATTCGTCCTTCAGCCCGGCAGTTATGTGGTTGCAGTCCACGCATATCGTCATGTCTCGTGTGAATGCAAAGTACCCTGTCTGGGTGTTCTTTGCGATCCGCATCGCGAAGTCTCTGAGACCCCCCGGGTCAGGCATGCTCTCGCCAAGGAATATATGCATGATATTGCCACCATCAACGATCGGGAAGAAGACATGCTCGAGTTTTATGCGTTCTGCAAGCGAGATGCCAGCGCCAGGCGGGACGTGCGTTCCGTTGGTGTAGTATATCGGGAGGTCCCTTGTCTTGTGGATGCGGGCTAACGCCCCGCGTAGGTCGCCCTTGACCACGGCTTTTGCGCACTCCGCGTATTTGTGGTGGAGGATATCTGCCACGGCAAACCTTCCCGCTGTCGTCTCTGCTGGCGTTCTTGCAAGCGCGATCGTCATACCATGCTCCTCGCTGAGTTGCTTTGAATAGAACTCCATCTCGGTCATCGCCCTGATCGCAAGCTTCCAAGCGTCCTTTGATTCATGCATCTGCTGCCCTGTGTGGTGCTGCACCATCTCGTTGATTCCGACTACGCCGATCTCATAGACAAGACCGCCGAGATCAACTGCCTGCGCATCGTGCTTCCTGGTGATCGGGTCGATCGGGCGCTGGGTTGCAAATGGCATCCGCCCGCGCTCGGCGATCTGTTTCATCCATTCCCTCTTGATCTTGAATAACTGTACCGCAATGTCCATCAGATGCTTGAGCTCGCCAAATAGAGTCTCGTCGTCATGGTCCGCACGGTAAGCCGCCCGCGGACAGTTCACTGAGATGACCTGCCATGCACCCATCGAGAAATGCTTCCCATCCGCAAAGATCACTTTGTCATCGAAATCGGAATCAGTGTCCGCATTTGAAGAAAAATTGTAAGCGCAGCACTGATAACACGATATCCCCTCGCCAGCCCCACGATACGCAGGTATCTGGTTGTCAAAGTACGGAGCTCCGAATTTTGCTGCAAGTTCGAACGTAAGATCATACAATTCAACATACGTCGGAAGATCCGGATGTTCTGCATTGAAAGTCTCGTTTTCTTCCATGAAATCGGGTTCTATTGATATTTCCGGCTTCGGGAAGTTGAACGG
>DTYY01000178.1 GCA_012961645.1 Methanosarcinales archaeon
AGATCGAACTGGACAAGGCGTGGGCTCGCAGGTTCATGCGCAATCACAGGATCAGCGGGTGCCCGGTCTTCGAGGTATTCGATCAGGGAGATGATGCAGAGGCTCACGAGTTCATCGAGAAACTCGGCAACGTTGTCGTGAAACCGACCGGGCTTACCGGCGGAAAGGGTGTCAGGGTGATGGGTGATCATTTTTCTGACATAAATGGCGCAAAGGCGTACGCTTCCGAGGTTCTAAAGGAAGGATCGGTCGTCATCGAGGAAAATCTTGAGGGAGAGGAGTTTACTGTGCAGGCGTTCGCTGATGGTAGAACGCTTGCGTTTGCACCGGCTGTGCAGGATTACAAACGCGCTTATGACGGTGATAAGGGACCAAATACCGGAAGCATGGGCTCTTATTCGGACGCAGGCGATATACCACCGTTCATGCAGGAACAGGACTACGAGGACGCGAAAGGGATCATGCGTGATGTCATAAAAAACATCAGGAGCGATTCCGGAGCATATAAGGGCATATTATACGGTCAGTTCATGCTGACAGCAAAAGGAATCATGGTAATCGAGTTTAATGCACGGTTCGGCGATCCTGAGGCGATGAACGTTCTTCCGCTGCTCAAAACCGATTTTGCAGACATTTTACAGGCGGTCGCGGATGAGTCGCTCTCTGATCTGGATGTTGAATTTGAGCGTCTTGCAACCGTCTGCAAGTATCTGGTTCCGGCAGGCTACCCTGAAAACCCGGTGAAGGACTCGATCATCGAGATCGGCGATACAGGGGACGCTGCGCTCTTCTACTCAAGCGTTTATGAGGAGGAGGGGAAGGTGCATACCACGGGATCGCGGGCGATCGCCGTCGTGGGAATCGCGCAGACGATTGCGGATGCAGAGAGGATTGCGGCACACGGGCTTTCTGCGATACATGGCGATCTCTATGCAAGGTCTGACATCGGGACTGCGGAGCTGATCGATCAGCGGGTCGAACATGCAGCAAGACTCCGTGCCAGATGACGAACGTATTTTTGGGTGATGTATGACCAGATGATGCATGATCGAACTGCTCGCAATCGGTTTTGCTATCGGGCTCACCGGAGCGGTCGTCCCGGGACCGATGCTCTTTGCAACCATCGAGGCGTCGCTCCGGAAGGGCTGGATCGCGGGTCTGATGATCGTGCTCGGGCATGTGGTGGTCGAGATCCTGATCTGTACCATGATATTCCTCGGGTTCTCGATCGCAAATGATATAGTCTTCAATGTCGTATCACTCGTGGGGGGTGGGGCTCTGATCATCTTCGGGATGATGACGATCCACTCTTCAAGGAATGCAACGTTTGACGTGAAAGGGGGCATCGCTGGCAGTCCGGTCGTTGCAGGCACTCTGACATCGGTCTCAAACCCGTACTTTCTGATCTGGTGGCTGACCATCGGTAATAGCATGGTCATGGATGGGCTCAAGATCGGTTTTATTGCCGCCGCACTCTTCATCACCGGACACTGGATTGCCGATATGGTCTGGTACGTCTCTGTTTCGACAATATCAAGCAGCGGTGGGAAATTGATGTCAGATCTCACATATCGAGCGTTTTTATCAGGATGTGGTGTGTTTCTTGTCTGTTTTGGGATATATTATGCAACAGCGATAGTTATATGAACAGATTACACGGATTTGACCTGTAAAGTACCCTGTCAGATACCATACGACATTAGAGCCCCGCATCGACCTCAAAGTTTATGTACCATCCTCTATGATGTTAATATGGTAGATTATGGGGGCACATACAAAATTCGACGATTCAGGAGATTACACTGAAGGAGAGTTTGAACTGCTGCTTTCGAGCATTCCAGCAGGCGTGATCATCGAAGATGAGAATTATGATATCGTGTACATGAACGAGTTCATGATCAGGATGTTCGGCAACAACGTCGGCAAGAAGTGTTATGAATCGTTTGCCGGGAGGTGTGAGCCATGCGAAACCTGCGCCATCGAGAAGATCATCAACAAAGGTGCGGATGTACTCAGATACACGGCAGCAGACAAAGAGGGGGACGTATTTGAGATAACGGCGGTGCCGTTCCACAAACCGGATGGTAGCCAGCTGGTCATAGTGATTGTAAACGAGATGAC
>DTYY01000179.1 GCA_012961645.1 Methanosarcinales archaeon
CTGAACGTCTTCCTCAAGCGGATGGAGGCAGGAGTGTAAGAAAATTTAGAAAGTGGGGGAGTATATAAAGTCAAAACATTTGGGACTATACAACCTATGATCGATCATGACAACTCCTTATGGCGTTCTGGACGTGTCTGATGCAAAGCGAAGGCATGAATAGATGCGCCCCACCATCAGAAGCACAACTACACCCATTCTCACCCCTTTATCCCATACCTCTTCTGGTATCTCCTCGATCAAGTTCCTGGATGTCAAATCTGAGATCGCAATTGGTTATCTGTCTCTGTACGGATAAATGTGATCTGCTTCGGGGCGACAGGGTCACGTTTCAACAAAAGAAGACACGATCCTGGCATATCACAAGCAGGATACCAGAGACGCCAGAGACAGAACAAGAACCACGACAAAGATCCCGATCAGAACCTGATCACGCCCTGTTAACGCCTTGCTATAGTAATAATACTCCCGATCCTGATGATAGCACCTTGATTCAAGAGCATTAGCCAGTTCATCCGCTTTTCTGAATGATCTGCGCAGAAGCGGGACCATCACGACTGTAAAACCAGTTAACCCATTTGGTTTATAGCCCCTTGCCGCCTGCGCCCTCAGAATTGTCTCCTTGTCACGCAGCAGCCCCGGCATAAAAGCCATCGCCACCCGCACCATGAATGCGATATCGGTACCATGCCTCCCGAGCGGTCTCAGAAAATATGCGAGAGCCATGTTCAGCTCGGACGGGCTGGTCGTATGGGTCATTATCGTGGCAAAGAGTATCAGGAGCGCAAATCGTACGACGGCAATCATTCCAGTGTATATGTCGCCTTCCGCGAGTAAGTGGGCCATAAATATCGCAACAAAAAATATCAGCATCGGTCTGAGTCTTGCAAGTAGGCCGAAGAGCGGGATGCCCGCGGCACGTGCCAGCGCCAGGACTGCGGCTGACAGCAGCCTGAGTCCCGGAGGACCTGCTAAATAGATCAGGAGACCTGTTCCGGCGGTTGCAAGCAATTTTGTGCGCGGATCAAGCGTGTGGATGCACGAATGCCCTTTTCTGTATCCGGTGAGCATGATCAACACCCCAACGCTCTCTTTCTCTCTGATGCCCATCTCAGGTACTGGCTTTTCGTGCCAGTAAATACCAGATTTCCATCTTTTAACACTACGATCCGGTCTGCGATCTTCAGGACATCTCTGATGCAGTGTGAGATATAGATAACGGTCTTCCTGCCTGCAATCTCTCTGATGATCTCCAGAACATTTCTCCTCGATTTTGAATCGAGGCTGGCGGTGGGTTCGTCAAGAACGAGGTATTCAGGATCCATTGCAAGTATTGAAGCAAGAGCAATGAGTCTCTGCTCACCTATACTGAGATGAAACGGTGACCGCTCAAGAATCGCTCTCGTTAGACCTGCCTGCGAGATTGCAGAGTGTATCCTTGCCCGGATCTCACCATCCGACATGGCCGTCTGCCTGAGACCGAAAATCATCTCCTTTCGGACCGTTCTTTCAAAGAAGAAGTCTTCGGGCTGCTGGAAGAGAATTGCCACGTTTTTCCCCGGTTCTGGGAGTTTGCCGTCTATGCTGATGCTGCCTGTGGTGGGCGTGTCAAGACCTGCAACGAGGCTTGCAAGCGTGGACTTCCCTGAGCCGATCCCGCCGATGATGCCGGTAACGCTTCCCTTCTCGATTGTGAGACTGACATCAGCAAGAGCGGTAACCGCCCACCCCGTGCCAGGCTCATAGACATGGCTTACGTCCACCCCAACTCCGCCGCTCTGTGGCTCTGATTGTCCGGCCGCCTCAAAAAGCTCGGTATCTTCGCAGGTAGCGAGGGTTTCGAGATCTGTCTGCGAAATTCTACCCTCTGCAATGGTGAATACTCTGGAACAGCCGACCAGATCGCCAGGGTCATGCGTGATCATGACGATCGAGGTGCCTGCTCTCTTCAATCCGGATATGGTCTCAGCTACACTCTTCCTGCTGCAAGAATCCAGCATTGAGATCGGCTCGTCCAAGACGATGCATTCCGGCTCCATCGCCATGACCGCAGCAAGATTCACCAGTTGTTTCTGTCCTCCGCTCAGAAGACCGATGTTTCGGTCTCTCAACTCTGTTATTCCAAGCAGCTTCAGATATATGTCGATCCGGCGGTCGATCTCGTGCTTTGGGACGCCGATGTTCTCAAGACCAAAGACGATGTCCTCTTCCACCGTTTCACCGATCGCCTGGGCGTTTGGGTTCTGAAATACGATGCCTATTGATCTTCTGATCGCAAGCAGGCTTTCTGAATCGATTGTAGGCTTTCCGTTCACCCTGACAACCCCTTTCTGCGGCAGCAGCAGACCGTTGAGAAGTCTGGCAAACGTTGTTTTTCCAGAGCCATTGGCTCCCATAATGCCGATGCACTCGCCTTTTTTGATGTGGAGGTTTACTCTTTCGAAAATGGGCTTTTCTGGGAGATAAAAGTGGACGTCTTCCAGTTCAATCATTCGTCTATTCGGTGAACCTCCTTATACTCAATTATACTTCCTATCCGCTTCGCTACGGCGAATGCAGCAACCATCTTGATCACATCTCCGATAAGAAACGGCAGAACACCGATCACAACAGCCCCCCTGATGGACGGCATATCTGCGATGATGAACAATTGCAGGACTCCTGCGGTATAAATCACTGCAAGACCCGTGATCATGGCAGTTATCGTGGCAATCGTACTTTTTCCGAGATTTTCAACGATCAAACCTGTTACAAATGCGCCCATGACAAATCCGATAAGATATCCTCCTGCGGGTCCAAGAATGACCCCCACCCCGGATGATCCTCCTGAAAAGACCGGGAAACCTATGATTCCAAGCATCACGTACACTGCCATGCCGGTTGCGCCCCACCTGCTGCCAAGTACCAGCCCTGTCAGCAGCACAAAGAAGACCTGGAGAGTGAGCGGCACCGGGCTTACCGGGATCGGGATTCGTATGAGCGCACCAACCGCGGTCAGGGCTGCAAACATGGATGCATAGATCATCGGTCTTACTCCAGGGTATTTTGCTGACATGGTTTCGATCTTGATTGTTAACGTGTTTCTGATTAATGGTTGACGATTATGTTTAAGGTTAACTACGGAACCACATAAATAATGACATATAAATTCAATCATGAAGTATGTTCAAATGCATCAAAAATCATTATCCCCACTAACTCAGGCGTTGCAGTATGACTATGCATCAGACAACATATTTTAGATACTTTCCATCTTTGTAAGGAACGTGAGGAGATATCCGGTAACGGTTCCCAAGAGGAATATCAAACTGCTGCCATCTAACCGACCAATTGATGTAAGCCAACTTGCTGCACCTATTATTGCTCCAAGTAGCACTACTACAATAATTATTCTAATGTAAGAATATCTTAATTGATCTTTTTGCAATTTAGCCCACGACGCCAATGTTGAATCGACCACGTCTTTTATACCATCCTTCAAGGCTATTGTGCCTTCAGGGTTTTTAAGTGCCTCAACCAAAAACGAAGTTTGTCTTTGCTCCATCTCCGCCAATAGAAGTTTGTCATATTCACCCTTGGGTATTGCTATCGAAGCACTTTGTTCTGCTGTATCTATTATCGTAGCTGTGTTTATTTCTAAAGATTTAGTTTCTTCGTCGTTCAACTTTTTGCCCCCTTATCAGTAATCAACGGTAAAAATAACATCCTATTCATCTCCTTTTGATGCATGTACATCATGCTTTACCCATATTCTAAAACTGCTTCTAATTTAGCTTTAGTCGTATAAAAATCTCTTTCTTTTTGTTTCATCTCCAATTCAGCCACTTGCAAGCCACTCTTTAAAGATAGTTGTGTAAAATAATTGGCATTATTATATTCATTAACGATGGCATTATAAAAATCGACTGCATTGTTATACTCGTTCAATTGAATTTGGTACTCTTTATAGAGTTGGTTAAAATCTCTGAGACTTTTGGGATTACTGAAGAAATGACCATAGTAATAGCGGGGATTGTCTTCTCTATAAACTACACAACCGCTGGTGCATTCGATAGCAAGCCATGTATTTGGAGACACTTCAG
The DNA here is from genome assembly GCA_012961645.1 of Methanosarcinales archaeon. Classification (GTDB taxonomy): domain Archaea; phylum Halobacteriota; class Methanosarcinia; order Methanosarcinales; family Methanogasteraceae; genus Methanogaster_D. The sequence continues at coordinate 4,083 of DTYY01000179.1, forward strand.
CTATGATCCATGCATGATTCCAATCCTCTATACCATACTCTTCCAAGTCTGGGTTCCCTACTACGATTTTAGCGTTGATCCCTTCAGTTTTTAAGATGTTCCAGACATCACACGCCATATTATCACAATCAAAAACATCTTTTTGGATATATGTGTGTGTTTCATGATATTGTTGGGCTACTTCTTC
>DTYY01000180.1 GCA_012961645.1 Methanosarcinales archaeon
CACTACCTGAGAAGTATTATCCACTCAAACTCGTCGGACCGGATCTTGCGAAGAGCGAGATGGTGAGTGGTGTTGTCGAGGTGCGCATCCCAGAGTTGGTGCCGCTGCGTGGCGATGCCAACCATGACAAAAAACTCTCGGCTGCTGATGCGACACTTGCCATGCAGATGGCGGTAGGCGTGCTTGCGACCGATCTTGTGGCTGATATGAGCGGAGATGGGCGGGTCACGTCGGTGGACGCGCTGATGATACTGCAGACCGTGCACCCGCAGGGCTCAGGTTAGCCGAACAGAGGCGGAAGGGATGGGAAGAATGACGCTGGCAATACCGATGCTGCAGGTACTGTGCGTCGGTATTGCGCTCCTGCTCTCAACGCTTCCGCTCCCGGCACGTGCTGCAGAACCGACAACCGAGGCCAGGGTGGTGAAGTACGCATCTGATGAGATGACTGTTCTGAACGAAAGAACAGTGACTTATGGATGGAGGCGAATCTGCCAGTCCGCGGGGATGGGGTGACGCATTACTTTCATCAGGGACCCGCCTTCAACTCTCCGCCCGGACCCTGGGACGAGAACGAAACGACTAACCTCAAGGACAAGGGTGCTGTTAAAGGAACAGAATCGCGATTGCAGCCCCTGCATAGGTACACCGAAATGATTTTGTTGGGCGAGACAAATATAGAAGTGCCATGCCGGATCTTGAATACCGATTCACAGTCAAGGAGATGCCTGAGGATGAGCGACCGAGAGAGAAATTGATCAGGCACGGTCCGGATGCATTGAGCACCCCTGAACTGCTTGCAATCATCATGAGGGTTGGAAACGCAAAGGAGAATGCAATCCAGCTTGCAACAAGACTGCTCAATGATTATAATCTGGAAAAATTATCAAAAGCAAGCGTCGTTGAACTGAAGAACACACTCGGCATCGGGGACGCAAAGGCATGCCAGATTCTTGCATGTTTTGAGCTGGGGAGAAGGCTGCTGACATATGAATCGCATCCTGCGATCAAAACGCCGAGGGATGTTGCTGGTATCATGAGTCCAGAGATGTCGCATCTCAAAAAGGAGCATTTTAAGGGGGCTTATCTTGATATCAAGAGCAGATTGATACACGAGGAAACAATCTTCGTAGGATCGCTTGGAGAAAGCACGGTTCATCCAAGGGAGATATTCAAGATAGCGATCGAAAAATCTGCTGCTGGCGTGATACTTGTGCACAACCATCCTTCGGGTGATCCTACTCCGAGCAGTGCTGATGTTGCATTTACGAAGAGGATGGTCGAGGCAGGGAATCTTATCGGGATCGAGGTGTACGACCATGTGATCATCGGGTCTGATGGATATGCGAGTCTGAAGGAGGAGGGGATGATTTAAATGATTGGAAAAGGGTGGTTGAGTTAAAATGGATAGATCCAGAGATTGGTTAAGGCAAGCAGAACGTGATTTAGAGGAGACAAAATTGAGCTTCAGAGAGGGGTTTTATGAGTGGGCATGCTTTTTAGCGCAACAATCAGCAGAAAAAGCTGTAAAGGCTATATCTGAGTTTGAAAAGATGCAAAGCTGGGGACATGTGATAAGCCGTATATTAAAGGATTTATCTCCGGTTATAGAGGTTTCTTCTGATATTATGGATAAAGCCAGGATACTCGACCGGTATTACATCCCAACCAGGTATCCGAATGGTTTTGAATCGGGCGCTCCTATGGATTATTATACCAAAAAAGATGCACAGGAGGCGATAGAATATGCAGAGGAACTCATTAAGTTTGCCAGACAACATATACAGAGATAAGGATGGGATCATCCAAAGCTTAAAAGAATGTGCATCCGAAGCAATTGAGGGATCAGAAGACATCAGGAAGATAATCTTATTCGGCTCGATGGCGAGGGGGGATTACGGTTTGTATAGTGATGCAGACGTCTTGATAATTTTAAACGAAAGCAAATACGGAAGGTATTTTGAAAGAATACCTGAGTTTTTGGACTATTTTTTAGATTCAAAGGTGCCTGTGGACATATTTCCATATACTGTGGATGAGATAGAGAGGATGAGAAAGCGCGGGAATGCTCTCATAACCAGAGCGCTTCGGGAGGGAGTAGTGCTTGCGGGATGGGAGGGTTGAGGAAACTGCTTCTGTCCGCACATTTAAAGCCTGCAACAATTGATGAACACAAACTTTTAAATGTGGGGAGTTTTGAAGTAAAATTAGGTGTTTGGCATGGAAGTTACAGAGAACGACATGAGGATAGGACTGAGGGCCGTAGATCGTCTGATGCCAATAGAAATTTATAGAGGGATACGAAATCTGACCGAAGGCGAGTTAGAGACACTTCTTTTACTCTTAGATTCTGAATTGACCGAAGAAACATTGATTCGGAGGGAAGAATCCAAGATTCTTTTGATGGAAGGGGGATTACTTTCAGAGGATGATATTTTCAAGGACTCTCATGTTTGAGTTGAAATTTCATCCTGCGGTAAAAAGAGATCTTAAAAAAGTTGGAAAATCTGTCGCAGGTGA
>DTYY01000181.1 GCA_012961645.1 Methanosarcinales archaeon
ATTTGAAAAAGCTCAAGTTGTGGCGGTGTGAAGCATACATACCCCCAGGCAGCCCGTCCAGACTTGCGCAGGATATCGCCATGCTGTTATCATACAAACGATCACGACATAAAAATAGTGGCGGGATGCACCCAAATCCCTGTCCTTTATCCTTTACTTTACGCACTCACCACAATCCCCCCTCCCCGCACCCCCGCACTGACCTTCGGATCGTAGTACGAATACGCCCGGCTGTCAGGCACGATAGCCTTTACAGGGAAGAGCGCCCGCATCTCCACGTCAAACGAGAGTTCGACTCCCCGCGGCAGGTCAAGCACGTACACAATGACCTTCCTGCCAGCTGTCTCGTAGCGTGTGATCGTGCCGTCCTCGACCAGTGCGTCCAGACTCTCAGAGATCGGCGCAAATCCAGTGGGCACTGCAACATCTACGATCATCATGCCCGTGGACTGAGCTGCTCCGGTATACATAACTCGCGTGTGCGCCGTCACGATGTCATTTACCGCCACATCGGTTGCATCGTAGACGATATCCAGTCGCAGCTCAGATACAGGCGCAATCTCAGGAAGAATTACATTGAACCGCTTTACCAGCTGATAATTCACCTCTCCAGTTCCAGTCAGTGTAAGCTGCACCTCGTCTGCCCCGTCAGGCACCAAAACGGTCTGCAGCACATCAAAGTTCCCCGCATCGATCCTGACGTCTTTGATGGTGCTGCCGTCGGCTGATACCGTCACGGTCGCGTCGATATCCCTGCCCTGATTTGATGCGGCGGTCATCAATGCTTTTAGCGCCATGACCGTATCCTGTGTCGACGAAAAGCCGCCAAACGAGTTTCTCTGGGATGCAATCCACTTGATTGCGTCGTTTGCAAGCGGATGCTTCGCATCAATCAGGGCAAGCGCCGCATAAGAGGTGATCTCGATGTTCCTGCTCGATGGTGGATGACCATACTCGAATGGATAGGAATCTCTGTCAGAATCCCCGACTGCCGTCTGGTCCGGTCCCCAGTAGACGCCGTTTTCATCTTTCCTTGCGATCCCAACAAGCTTCTCGAGGGCGGCGTCAGCACGTGGGCTTTCGAGTTTTTGAAGCGCGACAGAGCCTATAGCAAGCGGAAAAGGATCAGATTGGTCATCCAGGTTCTCTTCGAGGTACTTCTGCGCCTTTTCGAGGACACCAGGTCTTGCACCCCCGTATTCGGCAAGTGCAATTGTTACAAAGCTCGTGAGCGCATATCTCCCCTCTATTCCGCCGATCATCTCCTGATGGCAGATGAAACCGATCGATTCCCACGAACCGTCACCACTCTGGTGGGTGCAGATCCAGTCCGAAGCCTCTGCGAGAACTGATTCGTCTATCGATGTCACGTCCCGTGCGCTTGCAAACGAGTTCAGGACGAACGCCGTGAGCCAGAGGCTCCCGCTCTCACCTCCACTCTCGCCGAAGGCTGAGAATGAGCCGTCGTTGTGCATGAACGTGAGCTGGCGCTGGTAGCCGGTCGTGATAAAGAGTTCAGCCTTTGCCTGAATCTCGGGGTTGATCTGGTCGGTTGCCTTGAGATAGCGCAGAATCTCGACATCTGGCGCAAACATGATCATATTCTGCTCGCCACAACCAAACGGCATGTTGAGGAGGCTATCCATACCGTTTATTGTCTGTGCGACTATGCTCGGAGTGAAACTAACCAGAACAACCCCAGAATCAGAGACAATTCCTGTAGGAAGTGTGGCATCAAGCATGGTGCTGCCAACATTCAGATTTCCGTTCTCAACGATCTCCTGCCTCGTCCCCTCTGCTTCGATGATGATATCCTTTCTCACAGCATCAGCCATCCCCTCAGTCTGTGCTGTGATCTCGATGGTATGCGTGCCGATCTCTATCGGCGTAATCGTGAAACTGACGTCTTCCACGCTGTTTGCGCCGATCGACACGCTTGCCACATCATCGCCGATGATATTGAACCAACCGCCGGAGGAGAGCGTCAATCTGACGTCCTGCGGTGTATCGAGGTAGTTATAGACCTGCACCCGGACAGGAAAGACCTCTCCGCGGGTAACGGAGTATGGGAGATCAGTATCGAGGAAGAATTCCTGAAATACGGTGAGGCTGTCCTCTGATATCCCGAGCCCGGCGTCTGATGACGAGACTGCATGGAGCCGCCACGTCGTGATGCTGTCCGGCGCAGTGAGATCGATGTGTGTACGACCATTATCGTCGGTGAGGAGATCTGGCAGCCAGAGCCATGTCTCTGGGAAGAACTGGCGCACGCGCTCAACCGTTGCGAGTTCGCCGTTGGCTGCTGAGGTTGGTGTAGCGGTCGGTGTAACCGCCGGGACTGGCATCGGCGCTCCTTCCTCGACCGCCATATCCATCACAGCCACTTCCCTCTCTTCGCCCCCTTTCCACACCCCCACCACCTCCGGAACCGGCATTTCGGGTTCCGGCATCTTCGGAATCTCGAAGGATGGTGATGCAAGCACCTGCATACCTGCATCGTCCAGAATCTCGTACGTTCCGATGCGCCGGTCGTAATAGCCATATTCCGGATGAATCTCGATCTGAGGCTCCATAAACCGCCTTTCCAGTTCGTCGAAGACCTGCTTGAGATTTAGCCTGCCAGCACTCAGTGCATAGACCGATTCGTCAACGATTGCAACGCCGATCATCGACTTCTCCCCTGCATCAAAGTCCACACCTACTGAATCGCCCGGAGATACAGTCTCGCTATCAAAAGCCGACGTCAGATCGACGCTCGTCTCAAAACGGACGTCAAATGGTAGTACATCGGCAGAGACCTCCAAATTCGGGTTGATCATATATGCCACGATCTTTGCGGACGGGCTCATCTGCGGTGTGACCTGGACCGCAATCTCTGATCTCTCGCTTGTGTCCGAGTACACGGTTCTGCCGTTCGCGTATATATCATAGAATACCGTGCCCGGGTTGGTCGAGTGTGTGGCAAAGGCGATCGTGTCGCCGACATGGGGTACTCCCTCGCTCGTCTGCGCGATATGGATGAAGCTTGCACCCGGCGAGTATGCAGCGTCAAGCTCCACACTCTGGTGCACGGTCGAGCCGCTCGTGTCGCGGCACGTAGCCTCGATGTGAGCGCCCGTGCAGTTGAGAGGGATGGTGTAATCCAGGATAGCACCCCCGTTTTCGGTCAAAACGGTATCTTCTCTCCCTGTTTCGGTGTAGCCCTCTTCGCGGAACAGAGTCCTGATCTCAACGTCCGTATCTACCGGGTTTCCGTCCGGGTCTTCTGTTACGATCAGCACCCCAAACGGGAGTCCTGGTTTCGTGATGCTGGATTCCGGGATCAGATGGAGAATCATGTCCGATTCCACGATTTTCAGGAGTTCTGTCGAAGTCTCGGTGTGATTTCCGGTATCTGTGACCGAGATGTTCAGCATGAGACTCCCCTGCCCACCTGCGCCATAAGTCCCTGCGATCCACCCGACTGCGGGCAGTTCGAACTCAACAGAGCCGTTCTCGAGAACAGCGCTGTATGTGGCGTAGGTTTCCCATGTGCCGACATATCTGATCGCCTCGATCTCAACAGAGCCCTCGACCGGTTTTCCGAAGAAGTAGTTTGCAGAGACCGTGCCCGTGATCTGATCAGAGACGAGGAACCAGTCTTTCAGGACATCCGACTCGATCTCGAACTTTGGGAGCACGTATCGCTCGACCCGGATGTCCACAACCGACTTCGATTCGCCGGAAACGGCTTTGATCTTCCATGTTCCGAGATTCGGCTCGGTCGATAGTGGCAGATCGAACGTGGATACGCCGAAAACGTTTGTTTCGAGCGTCTCTCGGAAGATTTTAATCCCTTTTGCATCCGCAATTTCCAGTTCCACAGAATCAGCCAGTGGCAGCAGGTTGTTGTTCAGGAGGATGACTCTGCCGTGGATCGTCTGCCCTGGCTTGTAGATCGGCTTGTCGGTCTCGATGAAGATCGGATTGCTCTTCAGAACCCTCACCGTTGCATTGTATCTCTCATCAGTGCCAACAGGCTCTGCGATCAGCGAGTACGTGCCTTCTTCGATCGGAGGTACCTCGAATCGTGCGACTGAATGCCCGCTTTTACCTGTCGATGCGCGAACGAGAGGAACTTTCGTTTCTTCACTATCCAGAAGCGCATACTCCACCTGTCGTTTCGTGGGAGCATGTTCTTTACCTGCGAACGCAGACATGCTGATCGAACTCTCGCTTCCAACAAAGAGCGTCTTTGGAGCAAGGATCAGGTAATCTGCAGCCTCGGCAGGCGTATCGTTGCCCCTGTCGGGCGGGGCGCCGGTCTCGATGCAGCCTGCCGTGACAAGCGCCGCGACGCAGATCAGCGACATGATGTGAGATATCGATGCTTTTTCCATTGCGCTTCACCTTTCAGATCGGATACAAATGGAATTGCGGATTAATCAGATATATGCTTTGCTTAAGCTTCAAAATGGGTTGTAGTTATCGGGTTTCGGGTGCAGGAAGTCCGGAACTCTTAACTCTTCATAGATACCGCCTGTATTCTCGTGTCCCCACAACGATGCCATGCTTTGAACGGGCAATTCCGATCTCAGGGCATCCCGATCATCCGGTGTATCTGTGGAATCATGCGGACCTCAGAGAGATATTCACCTGCAAAATCCATCAAATCGAGCAACTGCTGTAGATCAACTTTTATGGGAGTTACAGGCTGTAAAATCAGCGGAATAGAGTTATCTATCGATTTGATACCACAAACAGCACTTTTAATACTTTCTTCTGTAGTTTCTTGAAGTACAACGATCTTAACAAATGTTTCAACATCCCTCGAATGGAATATCTCGATCGTCTCCAATTCGGCATGCAGAAGACGGTCATAGTCACCCGTTGACCGGTGTTCGGGAAGCTTGATATCACATGAAACGATATCGATCAGATCTGCCACGATTCTTGCGTATTTTGGCAAACCTGCGTTCGTCTCCAGATATGTCGGCTTAGATGTGCTGCGTACAAGTTCCCTGATAAAATCGCGGTGTAAGAGCGGCTCTCCACCGGTTAAACTGATGTGTCGCGTGGAAGGCGTCCACAGATCATCGATGGCTGAAATCACGACGTCTGTATCCAGAGGATTTTCGATACGGCGGTCAGCAATCCTGCATTCATCAGCCGTATGGCGTGCCTCTCTGGTGTCGCAGTATTCGCACCGCAACTGGCAGCCGCAGAACCTGACAAAGACCTGCCTTGTGCCGGCATAGATCCCTTCCCCCTGTACGGAGTTGAATATCTTGTATATGTTTGCGTTCATCCTCTGCTGGATATTTCGGTGCGATGTCTAAAAACCTAACCCGGACGAGCCAGAGTCAAACAGGGAATTTAACCGCAGAGGGCGCGGAGGCTTGATAATCCACAGAAATTATCCTGCAAATCTGGCGAGTTTGGCATAGTTACAGGTCTGACCAGTCAAACCCACAGAGACACTCCAAATCAATCATCAGCAACTTGGTGTCTACTACTATCGATTTTTTCCGAGAAGTCTCGCTATGAATGCTCGTATTCGCCCAATGATTCCAACGTTCCGATTCTCGACACGCTTCCTAACTCGGACCGGCGGGCGATAGACCTCACTCTCAACCACTCTATTACCACTCTTGTGGGTAGCTGGTAACCCCTGCCCTTCGATATATCTAATTTTCGCTTCTTCCAGTAGTTCCGAATACCCCTACCTCCGAATACATTATATATTCTATAAAACATAGTCGTCTCACCCAACAAATG
>DTYY01000182.1 GCA_012961645.1 Methanosarcinales archaeon
CTCTGATATCGATTGACTGCATCGATACGCTCCTGTTCCTCTTCCGTATGCGATTCGTTTGATTCTGCCATAACGCACTATCAAGTGCGCTATGTTTTTTACGCTGAAATTTCACAACTGTACGCGATGTGTTGAGCCTTTCCAGGTATCAACTACTAATTAGGGCACTACCCAGAATCCTCCACCACCCTCCCATCCACCAGCCTGATGATCCTGTCAGTCTTTTTTGCCATCTGCTCGTCATGCGTCACCAGGATGAATGTCTGGTTATGCTCCCGGTTGAGCCTGCGCAGCAGTTCATAGATGTTATCACTCGCCCTGGAGTCGAGGTTGCCTGTGGGCTCGTCTCCAATAACAATATCCGGACTGTTTGCAAGAGCACGTGCAATCGCAACCCTCTGGTTCTGTCCGCCTGATAGCTGGTTTGGTCTGTGCCCCTCTCTGTCAGCAAGCCCCACTTCCTCGAGCATCTCGCGGGCTATCTTCCTCGCCCTGGAAGGTTTGACACCACTTATCAAGAGCGGCATCATCACGTTCTCAAGCGCATTGAAATCCGGAAGCAGGTGGTGGTACTGAAATATAAATCCCAGTTCCTCGTTCCTCATTCTGGAACGCTCTCTATCAGACATCTTCGTGATGTCAACCCCATTTAACAGGATGGTACCGCTCGTGGGTGTATCAAGGATGCCGATCTGGTGGAGCAACGTACTTTTCCCGGATCCAGATGGTCCTATGATTGCGAGAAACTCCCCCCGTTCAATGTCAAGGTTCACCCCATCCAGCGCCCTGATCGGGGCACCGTCACCATAGATCCTGGTCAGATCACGTATCTCGATTATCTTCTCTTCAGACATGATGAATCGCCTCCACCGGATCCATTCTTGATGCTCGCCTGGCTGGATATGCACCTGCGATAAGATTAATGACCATGGCAAATACCCCTGCTGTAACAAAGTTCCCGGGCTCTATCACTATGGGCAGGTGATCCATCCCGAAGTACATCCCGGGAGGTACGGGGATGGTGATGGATGCAATTGCCATTGCTGCGATATACCCGAGCACAGAACCGATGATAACACCTGTCATTCCCAGTATCCCTGCCTCCAGCAAGAATATCAGCATTATGCTCCGCCGGGACGTGCCCATCGCCATCAACATCCCTATCTCACCCACCTTCTCCATTACTATCATGATGAGAATATTTGCTATACCAAAACCCGATATGGTGAAGATGATAACATAGAAGAAGAAGACCATACTCTCCGAGGTCTCAAGCATGCTCAATATCTCTGCATTCTGCCGAATCCAGCTTGTGGCATCATAACCGGTCTCTCTGTCGATCCTCTTTGCCAGCTCTTCGGCGGTATAGACGTCAGATACCCTGACCCCCACCCCTGTCACCACATCCCTTGCCCCGTAGAAGTCCTGCAAGCGCTCAAGATTTGCATAAGCAGTTGTCTCATCAGCCTGAGTTCCGGTCGCAAATATGCCGGTGATCGTGAAGTCGGTTGGTTCTGCTCCTGGACCCCGGGCAGTAACAGTATCGCCCATGCCCACGCCAAGGTTTCTTGCAAGTCGTAAACCAACGACTATGCGGCTCCCGGGTCGTTCGAGTGATGCAAACTCCCCTGCCAGCATATCATCTTCCCTGTTAACGACCCGGTTCTCATCATAAGGATTGATGCCATACAATACCACCCCCTCCACATCATGCCTGTATTGCAGGGCAGCTTCACCCTGAAAATATGACGAAACCGCCAGAACACCCTCCAGATTATGGATATGATCCTCAAGCCCGCGGTACAGGTGTATGTAATCCTCATCCTTCCCGGGCATGATCGTGATATGTGCCTGGTTCTCAACTGTTGAATCGATCAATATACTCATGTAGCCACTCATCATTGACATGGAGACGATGATTATTGCCACAGCCAGTGCTACTGCGATGATGGAAAATAAGGTCTGTCGCTGTCGTGACCGTATATGTTTCATAGCGATATCAAGCTCAAACATCCCTATGCATCCTCACTCACTACTTATCGCCTCCACAGGGTCAAGTTTGGAGGCACGTCTGGCAGGGTACAACCCTCCGATGAGATTTAACAGAAAGGTGAAGAGTACGATTGTGACTGCATCCTGCAATCTCACCACAAATGGGATCGTGCTGATACCAGCCATCGCCTCCTCTCCCACCTCGTAGGTGAATGATCCCATATATGTGGCTAACGCCGCGCCCAGAGTAACACCCAGTAAGGCGCCCAGCAGTCCCAGAATACCGCTTTGCAGTACGAATATCATCATAATACTTCTTCTGGAAACTCCCATTGCCATGAGCATGCCTATCTCCCTTGTCTTCTCCATCACTACCATAAATAAGGTGCTCACTATCCCGAAGGATGCTATCAAGATGATAAGCCCCAGTATGATGTTATTGCTCGTACCCTCCAGCTTTAGCGTCTGTATTATCTCTGGATTGGTCTCCTTCCAGCTTGAAGCAGGGTATCCAAGGGCATCTATCCTGTCTGATACTTCCTGTGCCCGTTCCCGGTCCTCTACACGAATTAAGATGCTATTTACAACATCGGAGACGTCAAGAAAATCCTGGGCAGTGGACATGGAAGTGATTGCCAGAGTCGCGTCCTGGGGCGTGCCGCTGTCATAGATGCCCACCACCTTCAGACTTGCCGGGTTCGCTTCGGGAAAGGACGCATCTATGGTATCATCGATCTCCACATCCAGCTTCTCCGCGAGTGCATCACCCACAACGACGCTGTTTGGTATTGCATCCAGGTCTCTGAAGCTGCCCTCGATTATGTCATCAGTGATGTGCAGCACCAGGTCATGGGCTTCAACCGAAATTCCCTGCATGACCACGTTCTTGTTCTTGTCTTTGTGCTCAAAAGTTGCCTGCCCGGCAATGACAGGTGATACACCAACCACACCATCAATGCTCCTGATCTCCTCGGTGAGTTTACGGTATAAATGGATGTAGTCTTCGTCCTCCTCTGGTTCAACTGTCACATGTGCCATCCGATCCACGGTCATTGCATACAGTTCCTCGGTAAAACCGACCATCATCGCCTGGGACCACATGAGTATCATAACCGCGAGCCCGATAGCCAGTACAGAGAAGATGGTCTGCCTGCGCCTTGACGTGAGGTGCCTCATGGCAATGAATAGCTCATACACTCGATATCACCTCTCCTTTCGGAAGAGATATATGACCATAACTGCGAAAGTCGCTTGATAGATGCCAAACGCAAAAGAAGCTGAAAAAAACAAACAAACAACATTACTGCGAAAGTCGCTTGATAGATGCCAAACCCAGGCGTCTCTTTGGGAGCGGGAGCCTGCGAAACATCCTCATATCCGCTCACTTCTGCGTCTATTACGGTCTCCCACCTGTCCAGTACATCACCGTCGTTTCCTATCACCTCAACCGAAAGCTCATAAGTTCCTGCAGGAAGCCTGCTATCCCATATCACCTCTATCGTCTCGTCATCGTCTGACATCAGAACAGGGGACTCTTCCCTGATCTCTTCGATCGTTTCGCCGTCTTTTGAGACCGTAAAAATGATATCGCCAGTAAACGGCACCTGCGAGAGTCCCAGAACCGTTGCACTCGCTCCTGTCTCATCTCTGTAGAGCTCTGTGATTCTGGCGTCATCGATTGCAGTGAAATCCACTGATCTGGCGATCACAGCCTCTCTTGACCTTGCTGATGGGATCCTGATCTTCACTCTGGCTGAGTAGGGGTGATTATTCAGAAGACGCACATTCCAGTCCTTTGAAAGAGGCGCTGCCTGCACCAGACCGATCCTCTGATCGGTGGTCTGGTAGATGACGGTATCTCCGGAAACGAGCATGTATTCAAGATCCACCAGCACCGCCTGCGTGCCGAACATGGTTCTGTACGGCGAGAGGATGACGCTTACGCCGCGGGAATCAGGGATGATGTCCTCGATTAAAACCCTTGGAAGCGCAGGGCTCCCATAAGAGAAGTTGTAGTGTCTCGTATCCAGTACAGAGCCTTCCATAGAAAGGGTCATTCTGGTGATGTAGAAGCCGTCTTCTGGACTTTTGAGGTTCCATGATAGCACCTTTGTTATATCAGTATCGGGAAGAGCCTCCTTGATCTCGAAACCCTCTTTTCTCAGCATTTCCTCCTCAAAGATCAGTTCTGCATCGATCGTTATGTTTGTGTGGTGCGCTCTTGAGTGGAGCGTAACATCAGCCGAATCAATACTCGAATAGAGGTCGACTATGTTGATATCCTCTGCGCTGGACGACTGGGCTGCGGCAGATAAGAGAACTGCCGAAAATAGTATCAGGAAGAGTTCATGTCTGTTCATCTGGATCCCTCCATCTTTATCGCGTACTCATGAATATCCCCGGGTTTTGCCCCGGGAGTCTTCTCGATGGCGTCTGAACCGTCTCTGGAGGATATATCTCCTATTCCAGCCCTTATCTCCTCGATCCATCTGCTGGTTATTGCATCCAGTGTGTCGCCTTTGGATTTGTAGTAATGGTAGAACGCGCCCTGTGATACACCGACCTGTCCGACGATATCAGATACCACAGTCTCTCCGCAGCCTTTCCAGAGGAAGAGTTCCTCTATGGTGTCGCTGCACCGTATTTCCGGGCACTTTACCGTGCGGGCCATATTGTCTGCCTCACCTTGATGTACGGTTCCACTGACTGTCAATCAGTTATCTGGCGGGAGCTATAAAAAGTTTTGTAAAGATTGGGGATGAATACCACCACGCTCTGGCGTTATGCCCAAAAGGACGATTTCCCATTGGAGCACCCTCACACGCGTCAATCTCCTGTGGTTAAAGCATATCACAAGCATTCGCCGTACTGATCCCGTACGGATTTATCAGCATCGAGACATTCTCAATTATCACAAGGCTCTTCAGGCGAGCACTCGGGTTGGAGCTCACCCGGAAATCACCAGCATGAGTTTGTCGGATGGGCTCCGCGCAACTGCAATCCATTCGTCATCGGTTAAGCCCACCATTCGCTCCTGAAACGGTATCGGTCGACATGCGGATCAAGCGCATGGCGTGAATATACGTCGATTATCGTCTCAAGTGAGATCTCGATTCCATAGTAGTGCAATATGAGTTTAAGCTGATCACTGGCATTTTCTGCGAAAATCGTGCTCCAGCGTAACTGCGTGTACC
>DTYY01000183.1 GCA_012961645.1 Methanosarcinales archaeon
TCTAAAACGGATTAAGAGATGGTATGAGTGCATTCAAAGGTAGATAAGTGGCTGAAATCATAGTGTGTATGTCAGTAAGATTACAGATATTCCTGCAGAAACCATGTATCCAGCAGATACTGCCGAGTGCTGCCATCGCTGGCATGGTATGCCAACGGCTTTGCTGCAGCTTTACGCTTTCGCATTCAAACGGAGACGACCAGATTCTCGGTAGGCCAAGTCTGCTATATTCAATACCAAATCAGGAGCATGTTAGTATATGGAAATATCATTACTAAGTGACATCGTCATCATATTCGGACTCTCCGTTGCTGTACTCTTCATATTCCATCTGATCAGGGTGCCGTCAATCGTTGGATTCCTACTGACCGGTGTACTGGCAGGACCTTACGGACTGGGACTTGTAAAGGCGGTCAATGAGGTTGAAATTCTGGCTGAGATCGGGGTTGTATTTCTGCTCTTCGCGATCGGACTTGACTTCTCATTAAGACGTATATTAGAGATCAAGAAATCGATCCTGCTGGGCGGCTCGCTCCAGGTGTTGATGACCATTGTGGTTGTTTTTTTCATATCTGTACAGATCGGTTCCGCATTTGGTGAATCGATCTTCATAGGATTTCTCATAGCCCTCAGCAGCACGGCAATCGTGCTCAAACTCATCCAGGAGAGGGCTGAAGTTGATAGCCCCCACGGGAGAACAACACTTGCTATCCTCCTATTCCAGGATGTTATCATCGTTCCGATGATGCTGTTTACGCCTCTCTTGGCTGGAGCAGACGGGAATGTGGGCGAATCCCTCCTCGTTCTTATGGCAAAAGGGATCGGTATCATCCTCTTGGTGGCAGTTGGTGCCAGATGGATTGTGCCGCGGGCATTGTATCAGATCGCAAGGACGCGAAGCCCGGAACTGTTCCTGCTGAGTATTTTTGCGATATGCCTCGCGGTCGTGAGCCTGACTGCCAGTATGGGACTTTCCCTTGCACTTGGCGCATTTCTGGCAGGCTTGATCATCTCCCAGTCAGAGTATAGCCATCATGCACTCGGTAACGTTTTACCATTCCGCGACGTCTTTATGAGCTTCTTCTTCGTCTCTATCGGCATGTTGCTCGATCTCGATTTTCTTTTCCATCAGCCCGGGCTCATCTTGCTGATTGCCCTCTCTTTTCTGGCATTGAAGGCAAGCATCGCTTGCTTTGTAGCTTTTTTACTCGGATACCCACTCCGCACCGTGATTCTGGTGGGTTTCGCACTCTGTCAGGTCGGCGAGTTCTCTTTTATCCTCTCAAGGACAGGCGTTGAGCACGGCTTGCTTGCCGGGGATATCTATCAGTTCTTTCTGACCGTCTCTGTACTCACGATGGCTGCAACACCATTCTGTATAGCAATGGCACCTCGCATAGCAGACCTTGCCATGCGTCTACCACTGCCTGAGAGGTTGATATCGGGCCTGTACCCTGTTTCTGAGATAAAGCATGCTGCCAAAAAAGATCACCTCATAATCATCGGCTTTGGCGCAAACGGCAGAAATGTAGCACGGGCTGCCAGGGTAGCAGGCATCCCTTATGTGGTCGTTGAGATGGACCCTGAGATGGTGATGGCAGAACAGGCAAGGGGCGAGCCGATCTATTACGGGGATGCAACCCATGAGGCGGTATTTCGGCACGCAGACATAAAAGATGCAAGAATTGTTGTGATAGCAATCTCTGACCCTGCGGCAACCCGCAGAATTACCGCAATCGCCAGGAGACTTAATCCAAAGGTCCATATCATTGTAAGAACGCGCTATCTCCAGGAGATGAAACCCCTGTATGAACTGGGAGCCGACGACGTCGTCCCTGAGGAGTTTGAGACATCTGTGGAGATATTTACCAGGGTTCTGGTGAAATACCTCATACCCAGAGACGAGATCGAGAGCTTCATCGCGGAAGTGCGATCAGATGGCTACGAGATGTTTCGAAGCATTTCAAGAGAACCGGTACCTTTCCCGGGTCTAAAACTCCATCTTCCGGACGTCGAAGTCGCGACGCTGCGGGTTTCTAAGAGAGCGCCCGCAGTTGGGAAGACGCTTGATCAGATCGGGCTTCGGAAGAGATATGGTGTCACGCTGCTTGCGATACGCCGGAACTCACAGATGCGGTCCAACCCGCACGGAGGCATGCATGTCTGTGGTGGCGATGTGCTCGTTGTAATTGGACCGCCAGATAAGATCGCCGGAGCAACGGTTTTGTTCCATGATCCGGAGGAAGGGGAGGCTGTCGGCACGTGAATTATGAAGGATGATTGGATTTATGATTGCATATAAATGGAATCCATCGTGTGTTTCGGTTAATACCTGACCACCACCCCCGACACATGGGCGCTGCGGTAACATCAGTGAGTGTTGCGCCGCACAGGTCGCATTGATCCGCAGCTTGAATGCTTTAATTTGCGGAAACTCAAAGGAAGTATCCAAAAACTGCTGCCCTGGGACTGAACGGGTTATAAAATGCTTTTCTGCGAAGCAGCGGCGAAAGTCGCATGTACTGTTCTTAGACGAGGAGTTGCGAGTAACCGCGTCTTCTTAGTCTACATCATCCTTCACACAAGCGTTAAATATTCGAATCAGAGAATCGCGATCATCTGCGAACATATTCATCCAGCAAACTCTACAAACGCACGCAGCTTACCAAGCGCTTCGCCGCTATCGATGACCTCCTCTGCCTTCCGGACCCCGGATTTAAGATCAGCCGTCTTTCCTGAAACATAAATCGCAGCACCTGAATTGAGCACCACAATATCCCGTTTTGGTCCTTCCTCTCCTTCAAATACCGAAACGATGTCCCTGGCATTCTCTTCAGGCGTTCCTCCTGCGATATCTTCGATCACTGCCCTCTCAAACCCGAAATCCTCAGGTTCAATGGTGTAGGTAGAGATCTCTTTGTTTTCAAGCGATGCAATCGTGGTCTCACTGATATTTGAGATCTCGTCCATGCCACCACCATGTACGACCATGGCACGCTTGCTTCCAAGCAATGAAAGCACCCGGGCAATCGTTTCGCAGAGCTCTGGATCGAAGACACCGATCACCTGCGCTGAAGCGCCCGCCGGATTGGTGAGCGGACCAAGGATGTTGAAGACGGTTCGCACACCAAGCTCCTTTCGCGGCATTGCAACGCGTTTCATCGCCGGATGGAAGACCGGTGCCAGAAGAAAGCCTATACCAACCTTCTCGATGCATTCGGTCACCTTCTCTGGCGGAAGATCGATTGTTATGCCGAGAGCCTTCAGCACATCAGCGCTTCCCGACTTCGATGTGATCGCGTAGTTTCCGTGCTTTGCGACCGGGATTCCTGCGGCAGCCGTGACGATTGCTGCGGCTGTGCTGACATTCATGGTGTTGTGGATGTCGCCACCTGTGCCGCAGGTGTCAACGAGCGTGCCTGCCACGTCCGGCGTAATGGTTCGCGCCGCAGCACGCATGCCACGTGCAAAACCGGCGATCTCGTCGATCGTCTCGCCTTTCATCTTGATTCCCACCAGAAAGGCTCCGATCTGAGCATCGGTCGCATCAGTGAATATGCAGCCGATGGCATCAGTCGCCTGTTCCATGCTCAGGTTCTTTTGTTCGGTTATGATCCGTATATATTCCTGCATCGTATCATCCCAGTTTGTATTAGTGCTGTGGAGTTTTGCTGTTTTCCTGCTATCACCACTTTGGTGCATCGTTGTTATGAACATTCTTCTCCACCTTCAATGACCTGGCTACAACCCCCGCCGCAACCAATAACGACCAACAGAAACCGATGGCAGCCAATAACAACCAATGATTTATTAGGAGTGGGACACAAACAGAAATGATGGAGGTTAGTTAATTTATGGAAAGTGACGGAGCAGCCATTCCAAAGATGGTGGGCGAGGATTCTATCAGAGACGTATTTGAGGAATCTGAGATTCTGCCTGGCACAGCTGCTGGGAATGGGGAGGAGAAGTCAGGCAATGGGGATGGCGCAGCGAAGATCACAAAAGAGGATATGATCAATGATTTTAAGAGAGAAACTAAGATTTCCGGGGAAAAGAGCAGGGAGACCCCTGAAAAAGAGAAGCTGCCGCTCACGGAAAGACTAAAAACTCTTTTTAAAAAGAAAGAAGTGGATTTTGAGCCTTACGATCCGGAAAAACATGGTCCGCTCGTATCATTCGATGGGATGAGCGGGTATGAAGAGATCGACCGATACTGGGTGAATGAGCCTTATGCATTCATCGTGATTCTGCACAACACCGAGCAGGATGACCTGTTGTATCAGGTGGTTGAGCCGGGTATGACCGGGCTTGAAAGCGAGTTCCTTGAAGAGATCAGGTCCCGACTAAGGGATGCGCTTCTGGTGGAAGATGTTGAAGAAGAGGAAGATAAGGAAGAAATTCTTGTAAAAAAGGTTAAATCGCTTGTTCAGGACTATGCACTCGACATAGATATCGCAACACTCGAAAAAATACTTTACTATGTCGTCAGAGATTTTATCGGTTTTGGAAAACTCGATCCGCTGATGCATGACAGTAGCATCGAGGATATATCTGCCAATGGTCACGACCTCCCAATTTATTTATATCACAAAAAATATTTAAATATCCCAACATCGGTCGTGTATGAGGAAGAGGAACTGGATTCGTTCATCATCAGGCTTGCGCAGCGAAGCGGCAAGCATATATCTATAGCAGAGCCGATGGTCGATGCCGCGATGCCGGATGGCTCCAGAATTCAGATGACGCTTGGAGACGCTGTAACAGCCCACGGCAGCACGTTTACGATACGTAAATTCAAGGACGTCCCGATCACGCCGATTGATCTGATCAACTGGAAGACATTCTCATCCGAAGCGATGGCTTATCTTTGGCTCTGCATCGAGAACAACAAGAGCCTGATCTTTGCAGGCGGCACCGCATCAGGAAAGACGTCATCACTAAACGCAGCGGCGCTCTTCATGCCAGA
The DNA here is from genome assembly GCA_012961645.1 of Methanosarcinales archaeon. Taxonomy (GTDB): domain Archaea; phylum Halobacteriota; class Methanosarcinia; order Methanosarcinales; family Methanogasteraceae; genus Methanogaster_D. The sequence continues at coordinate 4,967 of DTYY01000183.1, forward strand.
GAAGGCAAAGATCATCACACTCGAGGATACAAGAGAACTGCAGCTCCCGCATCCGAACTGGATTCCGGGCGTGACAAGAGATGCATTCACAGCCGATAACCGCGGCGCAATCGATATGTACGAACTGCTCCGTGGCGCGCTCAGACAGCGCCCCGAGTATCTGCTGGTCGGCGAGGTCAGAGGCAAGGAAGCTCTCACGCTATTTCAGGCGATGAGCACCGGACACACAACGTTCTCAACGATGCACGCCGATTCGGTCGCATCTGCGATACATCGTCTCGAGAATCCCCCGATCAGCGTGCCGAGAACGATGATCGAGGCTCTCGACATCATGAGCATACAGTCCCAGATCTATGTCAAGGGGCAGCGTGCACGCCGATCTGTCAAGATCGTGGAGATTACGGACATCGATCCGACCACGAGAAACATCAGAACAAACGACATCTTCGCATGGAATCCTGCAAAGGATGTGATCGAACACGTCGGAGAATCGAAGTCGCTCATAGGGATAATGACGAGACGGGGCTGGACCGTCCAGGAATTGAAGAAAGAACTCGCTTATCGACAGAAGATTCTCGAATATCTCATGCATAATGATATTACTGATTTTGATATCATAGCAACAATTATTCACGCCTATCAATCCACCCCTGAGAAGGTGCTGCAGAAATTGGGGATCGAGTGAGGTTTGCGGTGCCTGCTTGGGTTGTTCAGGGGGTTTGGCAGGTCATTTACCCCCATGGTTTAATGGCAGCAGAATGCCCGGAATTTTCAGAACCCTTGGACTCTTCAGTTCTGCTGCTCGATCATGCTTCCGAGCACGTTTAGATCGCGAATCACCCGCTCCCGGGTCACTTCCACCGGACTGTCCTCTCGTTTGTACTGCGCAATCAGTTTCTGCACATAATCGAGTTCAGGTCTCGTTGATTGGAAATCGGGCTTGTGATCAGGGAGTTGCTCAAGCGGGATTACCACGACATTGCCCTTCTTCGTTGCTTCCTGGATGCCGTTTACCACCAGAATATAGGCGTACTCATCGAATCCGAATTTTTTTGCGATGTTTCTGGATGAATCGGATATTTGCTGTGCGCGTTTCGCGCTCATTCTTTTGTAAGCGGCAACCGAGTCTTTATACTCGATGAAGAGCGCCGAATCACAACTCCAGAGTATGGCATCATATTCGATGGGCTGCGCAAACTTGCGGTGCACAAGCACACCGAACATAACCCCGCAGCACCACTCTGTGCTGAGGCAGGAACGAAATCGTTTCTCGGTCTCAGGGATGTCAGGGCGCGGGACAAGGGTGTATGGTTCGCTTCTAAGTTCAATCATGGGATCACCGTCGATTTATCCTCGGCGCTTAGAACTATTAACTGCGCGGTGTAAGAGTTTCAGAGACCAGAAAAAACCCATGCGAATGAGATCGCACAACACCAGGTTGTGTATCGCCCCCATTCAAACGCAACGGATATAATACTTTGCAACCCATGGCAACCCAACAATGGAGGAGTCAGGATACCATGAAACAACTCGACATCCTTGCAGCCCCGCTCGAAGAGAGATCGCTCAAGCTACTCCTCTTCGGCGCGGGCGAACTTGGAAAAGAGATCGCAATAGAAGCGCA
>DTYY01000184.1 GCA_012961645.1 Methanosarcinales archaeon
CTTGGATTTTTAGCTGATGCTTCGCCCATTATCTGTCGGTAGTGGCACCTACCAAAATAGACGAAAGTATTTCGGGAAATCACAACCGAGATCACAGGATCAGCCTGTGCCATAAATTTCTTCGCCTGTTCGTTTATGTATCGAAACTGGACATCTCGTTCTGGCGCTCTACCACCTTCTTTGGTCTTCACATTTGCCTGAAGTGAGAAACCCCCACTCTTCAAAAGCCGTCCTGCGGTATCCGGGTCAATCCGGTGCCCACGACGATTTAACTCCTCAGCCACCACCAACGGCTGCCCTGACACAATCCTCAAGGCGCCCGAGCACGGCATTGGTTCCGCACATCTGCGGCACATAGAGAAGCGCCTTGCCAGAGGTGACCATCATGCAATCGTATCGTGCGCATGCAGGCGAGACCACCATGCAGGTATCGCACACCACCTTTGCGCCGCTTGATTCAATACCTGCCACGAGGTCAGGATATCTGTTTCTCAATGTACGGGACGTACAGACCCAGAACTCCTTTGTCACGGTCTTACCTTTGAGTAGATCGTGCAGTTTTGCAAGCTCTGCAGCCGAGCAGTGAGGGCAGCCGAGCGCGATGATATCAGGATCGCACCGATGAAGCCCATACACACCTTCGATCTCACACTGCTCGATTATGACGTGCTCATCGATATCAAACTCACCCCCTGGAGGATTTGGCGGCAAACCATCAATATAATAGAGCGCAACAGCGCCTGATGCCGCCATCGCTGCTCCGAGCGCCTTTCGTTCGTCGTCTGTCAGCACCGATTCAAGCGAGAAGATAGGGACCCTCGTGCCAGCGATTCTGCCTGCAATGTAGCCGAGTGCACCATAATCGGCTCCGCTCAGCTCACCTTCGACGCTGATCGCAAGGGAAGGGATGCGATTCTCATCCAGATGATACCCATAGTTGGGTGTCTTCCCGATCAATGCCGAGGCAAGTGCTGAAGGTCCGCCTTCTCTGTTTGTACGTGCTCCTATGACAGAATTTGCATAAGAAACCGCAGAAGACTCGCTCCATGCAAGATGATCGCCGATCTGTGCAACATCGTCGCGTATGCTGTATGGAGTGCATGTACACTCCGCAACAATGCCCAATTTTTCATAAGCCTCGATGATCTGCTCCTGTTTTTCAGCAAACTCCTCTGAAACCCCAAGTTCCTTCCATCGAAGACGATCGATCCCTGCTGGATTTAGCATTGAAGGGACACGCGCCATGCCGGATAGATCGGATATCCATTCGAGTCCGGCATCTCCGATGGTTTTGTAGGATACTCCCGCGATCTGGGTACTTTTTACAGGTATCAAACGGTCCGCACCATAGATATCTCCAAGTGCGGCGAGTATCTCCATCGCCTTCTGCAACACATAGCCCTGCTCGCCAGCAAGGATATGTTCCTCAGAGGCTGTGAGATACATGATCTATGGTTATTCGGATATTAAAACCAGATTTAATGGATGCCGCACCCTTACTGCCTTGTGGTGGGGAGTATAATCTCTGTTTTCAGAATTTCTACTCTGCGTAGAGGATATATATTCTTAACACTGCGGTAAATCTTTGCTGAAAGTTTTCCCTGCACAGTTTCTTCGATCAACCTCTCAAAATCAAGTTTCCTTGCACGATCCTGGACGAGTTCTTCTGCACTCTTGCGTATCGCTTCTATCTGGCTTGTTTTTGCACGATGTGTCGTGAAACAGGTTGGTTTTATATGCATCCGATACCCGTCCTTTGTGCGCACCTCAAAATTGGCGTTGATGCGTGAGGTCTGGCGTTTGATCAGGGATGCGATGTAGTCATTTGCCAGTCGATGCCCCATGAATACAGTATTCGCTGTATTTCCACTCACATCGCTGACTTTGAATTTCAGTTTGATGTTCTGTTTCGAGAAATCGTTCGTCATCTCAGCAACAGTAACTTCAATCGTCCGCCCGATCAATTTTTCAGGTGCATCTGCAAAGGTTTCGCCTATAACCGCTCTGCCAAACATCTCGGGAGCAACGATCTGGTACCATACCTTCGACTTCCAGCGATCCGCTTTTCTGGTTGTTTTTCTAACCAATGCTATTTTCCTCCGGTTGGTAGGTCGTCATGGTTAGGTTATAACGATTATGTAGTATTAAATCAATCTATCCCCATGCTGACGGAACTTGCAATCATCCTGACCGCCGCCATCTTCCTGTCGTACTCGAGTGACTGGCTCATAGATGGCGCATCAAGACTCTCAAGAATCTTTGGCATCTCCGAGTTCATGATCGGGCTGACCATCGTATCGATCGGCACCTCGTTTCCTGAGATCGCGGTCGCTGCATACTCAAGCGTGACCGGCAACACAGATCTCGCATTCGGAAACATCATCGGGTCAAACATCACCAACATCGCACTGATACTTGGCGCGTCATCTCTGATCCGCCCAAGCATCATCGATCCGCGTATTCACCGTGATGCAAAGATCCATGTCCTGATACTTGCCGCTGCAACATGCTTTTTTCTGTACAACAGCAAGATCACACGCCTCGAAGGGGTTTTGCTGCTGCTGGTATATGGGTTGTATCTCTGGGACGGATACCGCAGGCACCATTTTGTGCATACCACTGCAGCAGACCGTGTTCGCAGCAACAGAAAGGCGCTTGCAGGGCCTGTCTTCCTGATCGTTGTCGGGGCTTTTGGTGTGTTTGTGTCATGCAATTTTCTGGTGGATGCTGCCGTCGGTCTCGCATCCGAACTCGCGGTCTCTGCCACCATCATTGGGTTGACACTGGTGGCGCTCGGCACCTCGCTTCCTGAGCTTGCAGTCTCGATTGCCGCCGCCCGGAAAAATTATGGCATGATGGTTCTTGGAAACGTCATCGGAAGCAATATCGCAAACATTCTGCTCGCTCTTGGGATCGGTGCTGCGATACGCACCATTCCGCTGGCTGATGGTGATGTGCTTGTGAATGATATCGTTCTGATGGTTTTTCTGGCGATGGCGATGGTGATCTTTATGCGGTACAGAGGAGTCTTTGACAGGATGGTCGGTCTGATGTTCATCATGGCGTATGCGATATTCATCTCGATGAGCTTTATGTAGGTCTACGCAGGTCTCGCACACGAGCGATAACCTATTGTCACGACAATTTAATTTGCAAACATGATAAGGTGGTGATATCCTATTATATGATTCTGCTGATTACAGAATTCGTGCCAAACGTGCGCGACAGGAAGTAGCATAACAAATTTTTATAATTTGTTATCAGAAAGATTATAGTAATTTCCGGATGAACTCCCGTTATTGGGAGGTTTTATGTAGGATGTATTTTGATATACCGCACATGGAGCGCAGAGAACTCCGTCATGATAGACACATGGTTTCGCTTCTGACTGACAACACGATCTTCTCACGGAATGGTGCGCTAAAGGTCTGGGGGTGCCATCCTGCTTCCATGGTTTTAGGTCATGGATGGGGGGTTGCGCGAGAGATATATACAAAATCAGGAGAAGCCGAATGCAAAAACGCTATGTACAGGCTCCGTACTTAAGTCCGGGGTTTAGTGACTTCGGGAGACGGGCGGAGCATGTTGGGGGTCGGAGGTGAATCTGGATCGAAAGGGTTTTGTGGGGTGGGTCGGACGTGGAATAGTATCGGTTATTTTTCTTGTGCTTGTTTACGTTCTTCAAAACTGTTAATTACACTCTCTAAAGCTTTTAAAACCCTTTTTGCGTGTTCGGGTGCCATAAATATCCTTACCGTTGAGAGCTCGTCATCTTCTTCTGGCGGACCATGTGTAAAGTCTATACAAAAATCTATATCAGAACAATTGACTAGTGCAAGGTTAGAATAGAACGTAAAATCTATTCTTTTTTTCATCTTTTTTACATCTGCTTCCATCTTCTGTTCAGTTTTGTTTTCTTTATTCATTAGCATTCTCCATGTAGTATATTTGTTCACCGGCGAAAGCTGTTGCAATAGCTTCTCTGCCGACAAAGTCAGATCTTATGCCCAAAGAAGGTATAAAATCATACCCCATTCCCCAAAAAGTGTTTGTGGTTGTATTTACGAACGAACCGGGGATGATGTTATAGAAATCTCCAGCAAGTTCTGTGACAACAGCAGGTTCTTCGATTCGTTCTTTTCCAATAAGTTGTTCAAGTCGTTCCGATATGATGTATCGTTCTAACATTAAAATTATCTTTGCTTTCGTGTTTTCGATGTTGAGTTGATAAAATTGTGTTTTGCCGACCTTGCCAGCTTTTTTTACCACGCCCTCCTCTAAAAGCTTTTTGGTATGGCTATAGATAGTTGCTTTAGGCACATCCGTCATTCTCTGGATTTCTGGGACTGATAATGCATCTTCATAATGCTCAGTAAAGGTCTCCACTACTTTAACTTGCGGGCAATCATCGCCAAACAATTCTGATAGTACATACATGATCCTATTCCTTGCTTGTTCCATAGTTAGTATAGATGCTGTACTTAAAGTTTACTTTTTCGCTTTAACATTATTCAAGTGCGAGATTTTTATAAGATGTTTCCACAATACTAAAACCACCACATGGATGATATCGAATTAAATGATGATGAACGAAAAGTTCTTGAAGTACTTGGTAAGTTGCACATATCTTCAAATAAAAATGTGCATGAAGCAACCATACGTAAA
>DTYY01000185.1 GCA_012961645.1 Methanosarcinales archaeon
AAGCGCATCTGTGTATCTGAGATCGATCTCGTGCTGAGAGGGTGCAACCTCGTGATGGCTATACTCCACCCTGATTCCCATCTTCTCAAGCGCAAAGACCGTCTCTCTCCTGTAATCGGTTGCAAGATCAAGCGGTGTGAGATCAAAGTATCCACCTTTATCAAGGACTTCAGGAGTTTTCGAGTTCTGGAAGTAGAAGTATTCGAGTTCGGGTCCCACATACATCATAAGCCCCATCTTTGCTGCCCGCTCAAGGTTTCTCTTGAGTACATATCTCGGATCGCCCTCGTACGGTTTCCTGTCCGGGGTCAGCACGTCCACGAACATCCGTGCGGTCGCATCCTCCTTTGGTCTCCATGGAAGCACCTGGAAGGTTGAGGTGTCTGGCATCGCGACCATATCGCTCTCCTCGATGTCCTGATATCCGGCGATCGATGATCCGTCAAACCCCATCCCGTTCTCTAGCGCGCCTTCAAGTTCCTCTTTCGTGATGGCAAAGCTTTTGAGGACACCCATAATGTCTGTGAACCACAGTCGGATGAACTTCACATTCTTCTCCTCGACCGCGGTCATTACATCGTCTTTTGTTGTGGTCATGTTATCACCTGTCGATTATTAAGCAAACACTAACTTTATTCCGTGTTTTTGTACATAAGGTTTACGGTAAATTCGGGCTCAGGATGGTATCATCGAGACCTGCAATCTCACCACTTCGCGACCCAGCCTATGCATGATCGGGCCACACAAGACTTTATGTCTTTTGAGAAATGCGCCCCTATTCATAATCTCCTTTTCATAACTCCTTGTTTTCCTGGTTTCAGGATCATATATGGCGTTACTACGCCAAAATATCCAAGAGTCATCTTCTTCGCCCCTCTCTTTTCAAAATTCCATTCACTGGTGATCTTATATGCGTGGTATCGTTCACCTCTCTTTTGCGTATTTCAACGCCTACTCGTCTTGAATGGTTTAACCCGGATCGGGTAGTTTACATATCACGAATATATGCGCAAGTAGGGAATAAAATTTCTGGTGAACGGATCGATGGTACGGCCGATAGGATGTTTGTCAGAAGGTGCCTATTTACGCAAAATTTGGATCTGATTTGGGTGATCTACTGAAATGTCTCTTCCAATAAACCATTTCAGAATGACGGCTGATGCCACTCTTTTCTGAGACTTTTACGTACCAGTTCTCATGGAGTGGTGCGATAACAAATATATACTACGACGGTATATCCACAACAGATGACCGACTCGAACAAATCCGATCTTGATTACAAAAGGCTTGGTCTCATGGCTGGGCTGGAGATTCACCAGCAACTCGATACTGCACATAAGCTCTTCTGCAACTGTCCGACGATGCTTCGGGATACGCGCGAATCAACTTACGAGTTTTTCAGATACCTGCGACCGACTCAGAGTGAGATGGGGGAGACTGATCAGGCAGCACTCGACGAGGCGAGGTTTATCCGGAAATTTATATACAAAGCATATCCGAGCACCTGTCTGGTCGAGAACGATGAAGAGCCGCCACGCGAGTTGAATGAGGAGGCGATCGATATCACACTCATGACTGCCAAGTTGCTGAATATGCAACCTGTTGACGAGATCCATGTCATGCGCAAACTCGTGATCGATGGCTCAAACACCACCGGATTCCAGCGCACATCGCTCGTTGCAACCGATGGACACTTCGAGACATCGCACGGCCGGGTTGGCGTGGATGTGCTCTGCCTCGAGGAGGAGGCTTGCCAGCGGGTCGAGGAGAGGGCGGGCGCGGTTGTATTCTCACTCGACCGTCTCGGCATACCCTTAGTCGAGATCGGTACCGCTCCTGACATCGCAACACCGGCACATGCACGAGAAGCAGCCGAACACATCGGCATGGTCCTGCGCTCGACAGGGGTCGTGAAGCGGGGAATAGGCACGATCAGGCAGGATATCAACATCTCGATCGCGGATGGTGCAAGAGTAGAGGTTAAGGGTGTGCAGGAGCTTGATCTGATAGAGACGATCGTAAAGCAGGAGGCGCTCAGGCAGGTCAGGCTGCTTGAGATCAGAGACGAACTACAGAGGCGCGGAGCATCTGTCGGTGAAATTGTAGATGTGACAGATATCTTTGAGGACACAGAGTCTGCGGTCATCAAAAAGAAGATGGGGAGCGTACTTGCTCTCCGTCTTTGCGGATTTGCAGGCATGGTTGGAGCTGAGATTCAGCCAGACCGCCGTCTCGGATCCGAATTTTCGGACCGGGCAAAGAAAGCAGGAGTCGGGGGGGTGTTTCACACCGATGAATTGCCTGGCTACGGGATCACCGATCTCGAGGTCGAGAGATTGCGAGCAGGCGTTGATGCGAGGGGGGGTGATTGTGTGGTCATCGTTGCTGATGAGCACGACCGGGCGGCAAGTGCACTGCAGGCAGTCGTTCTGCGGGCAGAGCAGGCGCTTGCTGGCGTACCAGAGGAGACACGAAAGATGCTGCCAGCCGGCACCACCGCCTATCTGCGACCACTCCCGGGTGCCGCGCGAATGTATCCTGAGACCGATGTGCCCCCGGTGCAGGTCACCGGCAGAATCAATAAAATAACCACGCCCGAACTGCTATCTGAGCGAAAAGATCGTTATGTCAGGGAATACAGTCTTTCGGATGATCTGGCACGTCAGATAGTATATTCGAGTCGTCTGGCGCTCTTCGAGGACGTCATGGACACGGTGAGCGTGGACGGTTCTCTGGTGGTACGAACCCTGACCGCAACCCTGACCGAACTTAAAAAAGAAGGAGTCCTGATCGAAAAATTACAAAACAATCATTTTTCAGAGATTTTTGGCCTGGTAGCAGATGGTAAAGTTGCGAAAGAGGGTATCATAGACATACTACGACTGCTTGCAGAGCAGCCCCACCTTTTGGCAGAAGATGCTGCAGCAAGTCTATGTCTCATCGGCATCGACGAGGAACAGACCGAGAACGTGATCGCAAGGGTTGTTACAGAGCGGCGTGATTTTGTGCATGAACGGGGGATGGCTGCGCTCGGTCCGCTGATGGGCGTGGTGATGCAGGAACTGCGTGGCAAGGCGGACGGTAAGTTGATCAGCAAGATGCTTACAGAAAAGATCGGCGAGGAGCTATCATGATCAGCGTGAATCGATACAAGTGTGGATACTGCGGCGCGTGTGTCTCTGTCTGCCCGATCGGCGCGGTCGAGCTCATAGAGACATGGATCGAGATTGCAGATGACTGCACCGAATGCGGGATGTGTGCGGGGGTATGTCCGATCGGAGCGATCGAGGTGCTGAAATGAAGGAGAGATACGACATCATCGTCGTTGGTGCCGGACCGGCTGGCTCGATTGCTGCAAAGACCGCTGCTGCACACGGATCTGATGTATTGATGATCGAAAAGAGGCAGGAAATCGGAGATCCGGTCAGATGTGCGGAGGGCGTTGCGAAACCTCAGATCAAAGAGCATATAAAACCAGATGAGCGATGGATCGCAGCAGAGGTCAAAGGTTCACGAATCTATGCACCTGATGGTACCAGTGTTGAGCTATCAGAGGATGTTTCAGGCGCGGAGGTCGGATACACGCTTGAACGCAAGCTATTTGACCGTGCGCTTGCCGACGAGGCGGCGCTTGCCGGAGCAGAGGTGCGCGTCAAGACACGGGCAACAGGCGTGATCATGGAGGATGGATACGTAAAAGGGATCACTGCCAGGCATCTCGGTGAGGAATATGAGATACGTGCAGATATCGTGATCGGCGCAGATGGCATCGAATCCAAGATCGGGCGGTGGGCAGGCATCGACACCACGCTCAAACCATCAGAGATTGAGACCGGTGCACAGTTCCTGGTAACCGATATCGATATCGATCAGGATCGATGTGAATTCCATCTTGGAAACACGATAGCGCCATCCGGTTATCTATGGGTCTTTCCGAAGGGGAATCGATCTGCAAACATCGGGCTTGCGATCGGTGGCGATGTGTGCAGCCGTGGGAAGCGTCCGATCGATCTTTTGCGGAATTTTGTCGAAGAACGGTATCCAGACGGCAGGATCATCGAGCTCGTGGTTGGCGGCGTGCCGTCGTCCGGACCGCTTGAAGAGATGGTCGCAGACGGCTTGATGCTGGTCGGCGATGCAGCCCACCAGTCCGATCCGCTCACAGGCGGAGGCATCATCAACGCGATGAACGCCGGAAGCATCGCCGGGGAGGTTGCAGCACATGCAGCCTCCGAAGGAGACGTCTCAAAAGCACGGTTGCAGGAATACGAGGCCATCTGGAGGGAGCGGCACGGCAAACGACTTGAGAGGTCGCTTGCTGTGAAGAATCGCTTCGTGACGATGACCGACAGCGACCTGAACAAACTCGTACACTCTGTCGAGGGTATCGATTTCAGCACGATGAACCTGTTTCAAATGCTGGGAATACTGGTTCGCAAAAACCCGCAAATGCTCTTCGGTCTGCGAAAGCTGTTTATGTAGCAAGAAACCCCCACTTGTGGTCTCTCCATTTCGAGTGAAGCGAAGCCTTGCAGTCTCACCAACCCAAAGCATGGCACCCCTATGAATCAGAAGATTGATATCCCTTCGCTTCTGATTATGCACCGGTGTTGGTCATGAAGGAAGCAATGTTTTATGAGAAGCTTGCCGATAACAGGGTTAAGTGCCATCTATGTAACCATTTCTGCGTGATTGGCGAGAACAAGCGTGGGATATGCTCTGTCAGGGAGAACAGGGATGGAACGCTATACAGCCTCGTGTACGGCAGGCTCGTGGCAAGCGACGTCGATCCGATCGAGAAGAAACCTCTCTTCAATTTCCTCCCGGGCACAAGGTCGTTTTCGATAGCAACCGCCGGATGCAATCTCAGGTGTCTATGGTGCCAGAACTGGTATATCAGCCAGTTAAAGAGCAAGCAAGAGATACCGGGGCAGGATATGGCACCTGAGGAGGTGGTGGATCTGGCAATAAGGAATAACTGCAAGACCATCGCCTACACATACACCGAACCAACCATCTTCATCGAGTTCGCACTCGATGTGATGAAACTTGCGCACAACGCGGGGATCAAGAACGTCTTCGTTACGAACGGATACATAAGCAGCGAAGCCCTCCTTGAGATCTCACCATACCTTGACGCCGGCAACATCGATCTCAAGGCATTCAACGAAAAGACATACAGAAAGATGTGCGGAGCAGGGCTTGCGCCAGTCCTTGAGACCATCAGGTTATATCGGGAACTTGGCATCTGGCTCGAGGTGACCACGCTGGTGGTATCGACCGTCAATGATAGTGAAGAGGAGTTGCGAGAGATCGCAAGATTCATCGCAGACGTCGGCGTCGAGATTCCATGGCACATCACCAGATTCCATCCGCAGTACAAGTTTCTTGATGCGCCATCAACCAGAATCGAAATTCTTCACAGAGCAAGAGAGATTGGCATCGAAGAGGGGCTAAGATATGTGTATGAGGGAAACATTCCCGGCACAGGAAACGAAAATACGTACTGTTACCAGTGTAACAAGCTTCTTATCGAGCGGTTCGGTTTCAGCATCCTTCTCGATAAGATCGAGAACGGGAAGTGTTACAACTGCGGCGCGGAGATCGACGGGTTGTTGTAGGCACTATCTAAGAAATCTGGGTTGTGTATCTGTCGATTACTGGATTTAAGCACCCGTGTAATGTGGGCAGTCGCAAACACCTAGGGACAACCCCTGAAAACCTCTATGGATGCGAAGATATTTATCTGCGGTGTATCACATAGAATAAAACAGGAGGTTGCAACCACATTGGATCCATACACGCGATATGAATATGCTCGCATCATCGGTGCTCGAGCCCTCCAGATCTCGCTGGGTGCGCCGGTGCTGATAACACCTGATAGGGGGAGCCCATTGACATAGCGATCAGAGAACTGGAAGCAGATCTGATCCCGATCACGGTAAAAAGACTAAAAAGACCTGAAAAAGATTGAACAGAACAGATAACAGAAAAAATAAATGAAAACCGAGATCACCGCGTTTGAGATGCGCCGGATCGATCGTAACTGCGAAGGTATCGGTCTGCTCCCGATCCAACTGATGGAGAACGCTGGCGCTCATGTTGCCCGCGTGGTTCGCACAAGGTTCGATCGTGGAGCGATCATCGTTCTCGCAGGCACCGGTAACAACGGCGGCGACGGGTTTGTTGCGGCACGGCATCTTCTGGACTATGATCCTGAAATACTGCTGCTTGGGCGTGCCCGGGACATCACAACCGATGAGGCGCGCCAGAACTGGCAGATTCTGAAGAATCTCGGTGCGAAGATTCGTGAGATCAGGGACTCATCCGAGCTGCCGGATCTGGACGCAGACGTCATCATCGATGCCATACTCGGCACAGGTGTGCAGGGACGCGTTCGTGAGCCAGCAGCAAGCGCCATCTGCCTGATAAACGACTCGGATGCGTTCGTTCTCTCGGTGGATGTCCCGTCCGGCTTTGATCCGGATTGCATTGAGTATTCGGTTCACGCAGACCTGACAGTTACGTTTCACAGGAGAAAGACCGGGCTTTTCGGGCATCCCGGGGTTACCGGCGAGGTCGAGGTCGCAGAGATCGGCATTCCTGCGCGGGCTGAGCGGATCACTGGCACAGGAGACCTGCCACCTGCCAGGTCAGCAGGATCGCACAAGGGAGACAGCGGAAGGGTGCTTGTGGTCGGGGGCGGTGCGTTTACGGGCGCGCCAGCGCTTGCTGCGCTTGCTGCGCTGCGGACAGGTGCTGACTGGGTAACGGTGGCAGCGCCTCGGAATGCTGCCCAGGTGATTGCGGGGTTTTCGCCGAACCTGATCGTGCATACACTCTCAGACAGATATCTGGCGCACGACGACACCCGGGCGATCGGTGCACTGGTCAGAAGGCATGATGCCGTGGTGATCGGGATGGGACTCGGACGTAAAAGTGAGACTGCAGAGGCGGTTTTAGAGATTATCAGGTCAAACCCTGATGCGCGGTTCGTGATCGATGCCGATGCGCTCCATGCGCTTGAGATGCCGCTCCCAGAGCGGGTGCGCTCCGCAACACCGGTAATCACGCCACATGCAGGCGAATTTGAACAACTCGGCGGGACTGTGGCAGCGGACCTTGATGAGCGCTGCGAACTGGTCATGAATTTCTCTGCAAGAAATCGTGTCGTCACACTGCTCAAAGGAGAGATCGATGTTATTTCAGACGGAGAGGATGTTAGGACCAACCACACAGGAAACGCCGGGATGACGGTCGGGGGCACAGGTGACGTGCTTGCAGGAGTGGTCGGCTCGCTGCTTACAAAGCATGATGCAACCGCCGCGGCAACAGCCGGCGCGTTCATCACAGGGACGGCAGGAGATATCGCATTCAGGAGATTTGGGTACGGGCTGCTTGCAACCGATGTCATCGAGTGTGTTCCTGAGGCGATGTGGGGAGTATGAGGGGGTTGTCTTGGTGCAGGATCCGCTGTTAGATCTTACGTTATTTGGATGTCTTGTATATGCGTGATGCAGATATCGAAGAAAACATGATGCGACTGCACCATACATGAAACAAAAAACCCATGCCGCTGGCGGAATACTGCTCGCATCACTGGCAGTACATCTTTACCAGTCAGATCTGCTCATCACCATCTTCTGGGTTGTGTTCTGGTCCCTGGTCAGCGACTTTGATGTCTACATCCCGACGGTCCGGCACCGCGGGATCACGCACACGATTGCTTTTGCACTCTTTCCCGGCGCTGTCGTGCTTGCGATCGGGCAATTCCATCTTTACGCTGCTCTTGCATCGCTCGCTGTGATCCTGCATCTGATCATGGATTCGCTGAACCCGGGCGGCGTACCACTGTGGCTTCCATTCAGCAGAAAGCGTGTGAGATTTCCGGTC
>DTYY01000186.1 GCA_012961645.1 Methanosarcinales archaeon
CGACGCCGGTGTTTGCAACGACCTTCATATCCCCGCCGACACGTGCTTTCACAGCCGCAGTCGGTGTGATGATATTTCCAGTCATCACCGAGACCTCCTTTAAATCGATGAACTGCTCCCTCTTTGAGACCTCGCCGAGGACCGTCTCAGTTATGGCGTACAGGTCTGCATCTGTGACCGGTTTTCCTTTATCTCCAAGTTCCTTGATCCGGTTGAGTATGTCTGCAAGCTGTTCATTGCTCGTCTGAAATCCTGCAGCCTCGATTGCCAGTTTTACTGCATGTCTGCCGGCGTGCTTTCCAAGAACGATTCTGCGTTTATGTCCGACCATCTCAGGCGTCATCACGCCCGGCTCGAACGTGTCGGTGCGCACGAGCACGCCATGTGTGTGGATGCCTGATTCGTGCGCAAACGCGTTCTCACCAACGATGGGCATCAATCTCGAGATCCGGACGCCCGTGTACTGCTCGACCATCCGGGACGTCTCGAAGAGGTACTCGGTGTTGATGTTTGTTCGTGCACCATAGATCGTGTGCAGGATCATCACAGTCTCTGCAAGACCAGCGTTTCCTGCACGCTCTCCAAGCCCGTTGATCGTCACCTGAACCTGTCTTGCGCCTGCTTCGATGGCGGCGGTGCTGTTTGCAACCGCAAGCCCGTAGTCATTGTGGCAGTGCACATCGATCGGCACCGAGACCGTTTTTCTGATGTCGCTGATCAGGCGGTACATCACAGACGGCACCATCACGCCCACCGTGTCAGGAACGTTGATGACGTCGCAGCCAGCCTGCTCGACAGCAGTGTGTATCCGGGTCAGATAATCGATATCGGTTCTGGTCGCATCCATCGCGGAGAACATGCAGGCTACGCCATGATCCTTGATGTACTGCACCGCATCGATAGCAAGCTCCACAACCTCATCTCTGGACTTCTCGATGGTGTGTATCCGCTGGACATCGGATGTGGAGACGAAAGTATGCACCATATCAACATCGCAATCGAGACAAGCGTCGATATCCGCCTTTATCACCCGCGATAACCCGCATATCTGTGAATTAAGACCGGATTTCGCAATTCTGGTGACTGCATTCTTCTCGCCATCGGACGCGATCGGAAACCCCGCCTCGATGATGTCAACGCCAAGCTTATCCAGTTGCTCTGCGATGATGAGTTTCTGCTGGATATCGAGCGATACGCCAGGCGTCTGCTCGCCGTCCCGTAGCGTGGTATCAAATATACGCACAAACTTGTCCCGTAGTTCTTCGTTGCGATAATTCATGGACATCACGATATACTGTTGGTTGTACGACGGTATCAATGCGCTGCATGGCACCGATCGTCGTAATGTCCAGATGGTGTGGTTATGGTGCTTAAATCTTTTTGCAACTGCGTTTGGAACCCATCTGGAAATCCAGATAATCCATGAACACGAGGTCTTCAAGCAACAATCAGCCAAAGACCGCCTTTCGAACCGCCTCGATGTCAGCATCCACCTCGATCGGCTTTGCGCAGACATCCACGACCTCTGTCGGATCCTTCAAGAGATGGCCTGTCGTGACACAGACGATCCTCTCATCAGCATCGATCGTCCCATCCACGATCAGCCTGCGCATACCGGCGACTGACGCCGCACTTGCAGGCTCGACACCGATTCCCTCGAGCGATGCCAGATCACGCTGCGCTCCCACGATCTCTTCGTCTGTTACAGAGATTGCGAGCCCGCCTGACTCCCTGATCGCACGGAGAGCTTTTGCAGCATTCACGGGATCACCGATCCTTATCGCTGTTGCAATCGTTTCGGGGTTTCGTTCCGGTTCTATCGCTTCCAGTCCGCGGTCTATAGCATCCACAACCGGGCGTGAGCCCTCTGCTTGAATGCCTGTCATCTTCGGGATCGAATCTGTGATTCCACA
>DTYY01000187.1 GCA_012961645.1 Methanosarcinales archaeon
GAACGGTCGTCGTGCCGCTATCGTCTACATTGAAGATGAGGGTGTTGTCTTTATCATATATCTCAAAGTCAGCATCTTCGTCGTTGCCGTCGTTGTTCAGATCGATCCGGATATTATCGTTGCTGATGAGGCAGATGTCACTGCTATCGTAAGCCTGGTCTGAGTAGATTTTGCCATCATCTCCAACCGTGGTGTCGGCGTTACCGCCCAGGACGAGGTCGGCGCCACTGTCTTTACCCCGAGCGTAGACCCCGGCACTGTCGGTAGAGTCGCTCCTGCCGAACACGCCGTAGTGGTTGACACTGTATGCCCAGACTCCATCACTGTCACTGCCATCGGTACGTGCACAAACTCCATGACTCTCGTCGCCAGAGGTGTCTACACGAACCCCCCAGCTCTTGTCGCCAGTGGTCGATGCATAAAATCCGGGGCTGTTGCCACCAGTGGTAGATGCTCGAACTCCAGCGCTGCCGTGTCCAGTGGTCTTTGTATAAACTCCATCGCTGTAGTCATGAGTGGTTGTCGCATTCACAGCCGCATTGTGAACTGGATAAAGTCCACCGGTTCCACCCCGGTCTGTCGTGAAAAATCCGCCATACTCGCCACCCTTCCCGTACATGCCTATGCCGCCTCCATTGTTGTAGAAGTATCCGCCGTAACCATCGGGTGACTTCGATGCACCCACCATGCCGTAGTTGGTGCCCGAGGTTGCGGTTGCATAGCCGCGAATGCCTCTGCCAGAGGTGTGTGTGGACTCAGCATGGAGCGCAACAAGCGCAGAACCGATGATATCTGCTCCCGGTACAAGGCTCATCGCATAAGGCACCGGTCTTAATTCCTGCCTCGGTGTCATCTCGGAATCAGTCCCGATCGTAACCCCGAGCCAGAGTTCCCTACCGTCAAAGTAGCTCGTACCAAAGTCTATGCCGGTGTTAAACAAACCATCTGCAACGTCCACATCATGCGTATCCATGGCAAGAGCCGTGCCTCCGGTTGAGACATCATAAAGTCTGAACGTAATCACGTACGTCCCGGAGAGCGGACTGCCGCTGCTGTCAGTCAGCCGCCCCTGATAGTTGATGCTCGTCGTCACACTCGCTGCCGAAACTGCGGCTTCGGTCACCTCACCTTTGCTTCCTCCGGCGTTCTCATCCCCGGCAGCGCAGATGCTGCCAGTCAGTGCCACGAGCACAAGCAGCGCAACCATTGCGATGAGCACGCTTGCTGCGATAACTCCTGCAGTCGTTCTAACGTTACTGTTCTTTCCATCCATGTTCTTCGAACCTCTCGAATTTGTGTTTCTGGTCGCTACCTGCGCCGCAGAGATGTGGGGGGCTTAACCTATCTCCTTGCAGGTCAGGATCAGGTCATGCACCGCTTGCATCTGCCAGTATAGCGCCGTTTCAGGACTTCCCGGCGATTTTATATAAACGTTATTGATGCGAAGGCTCAGGATCGGAGGCTGACCGAAGCTCGAAAAATACCCTGGAGACGATCAACTGCTAAACTGTCTCGTCACTTCTGTTCTCTGGATCTCGCGGGTTCGATGATCACATCTGTCATCTTCGCCATCGATTCACGCGTATACTTTCATTCGTTTTCCATCTCCTCGATGAGAGGGGTATCGATAAGGATGTAGAGGAGAAATGTGATGAGGTCTCCCTTTGATGATGTATGATGGCATCGACTGGTAGACCCGGGATTGGTGTTTTTGGAAAGTATGATATACTTTCACAGACGTTAAGGAAAAAGTCGGTGATTGTAATGGAAGAATGGCGAGTAATCGATTTCGGAAAGGTTGACATCAGATACATGATGGCAGTAAACGAGGCAATCCTGAAGAATGATTGCGGCAACACACTCTTCTTCTGGGCGCCCACCAAATCAATCATCCTTGGCTATTTCCAGAAGGCAGACGTGGAACTTGACCTTGAAGCATGCAAAGACTACATGATCGTGCGGCGAACAAGCGGCGGAGGCATCGCATTCTCGGATGATTGGGGGCGACAGATCAACTACGGTGTCGTTGGCACGATCGACGACAGACTCTTCCCGCTCGATGTCACGGAATCATATCACCAGATATGCGGCATACTGATCGATACCCTGCGCGAGTACGGCTTGAACGCCGATTTCAGACCGATAAATGATGTTGTTGTCGATGGTAAGAAGATATCTGGCAATGCACAGACCAGATGGAGCGGGAAACTCCTCCAGCATGGTACACTGCTTCTGGACTTCGACATCAAGGAGATGCTTCGAATATCCAATATCCCGCTTGAGAAGATAAGCGACAAAGAGATCGCTTCCATCGAAGAAGGGATGACATGGGTTGATAAGGAACTCCCCGAAAAACTGGACATGGAGGAGGTTAAGAGTGTGGTGCGGCGCAAATTCGAGGAGCGTTTCGGTGTGAAACTGGTGGACTCAAAGCTCAGCGAGAGCGAAGAAGCGATGGCACAGGAACTCTTGCCTAAGTATGAGTCGGATGAGTGGAATTATCGGCTGTGAGGGGCTGTTCACCGCGAATGCGGGGCAGCACCGACAGAGCCACTTTAAGGGCCCCCGAACACGCACCTATGAACTGAACGAGAGATATATATTCCATATACCAGTTGAGATGAAATTAACTGCGATAGCTCCCAGTAATAATCCCATGACCCTTGTTATCACAAGAGAGCCGGTAACGCCCAGTATTCCATTGATTCTATCCGCAAATCTGAAGACTAGATAGGAGAGGGCGAAGGTCAACAATATGGCTAATATCGCCACCATCTTCAACTCCAGTGTTGTGCCTGTCCTTATGACAACGATAACCGTTGTGATCGCGCCCGGGCCTGTCAATAATGGCATAGCAATCGGGAATACAGAGACATCCTCTCTTCTGGTAGCATCCCTCATCTCCTCTGTGGTCACACTCTCCCGCGAGACCCTTGCATGAAGCATATCCAGTGCAACGATGAAGAGCAGCACACCTCCTGCAACCCTTAAACCATCCACAGTCGCGCCAAAGAGTCTCAGTATCAACTCTCCAGATATGGCAAAAATGATCGCCAGAAGGCAGGCCACCCTGACCGAGCGCTTTGCTACCTCCCTTCTCTCTGCTGCATTCATCCCAGTCGTTAGCGAGATGAACGTGATCAACCCACCAACCGGATTCACGATGACAAATATCGATGCAAATGCATAAATGAAGAATGTTATTTGTTCCATCATATCTTCTTCTCTCTAATATCCCCAAACGTGGTTCTAACAACTGAAAACGGAAATTGAACCATCTGGTAGAGTCCGCCAGC
>DTYY01000188.1 GCA_012961645.1 Methanosarcinales archaeon
TCATTTGTTGGGTGAGACGACTATGTTTTATAGAATATATAATGTATTCGGAGGTAGGGGTATTCGGAACTACTGTTACAGTCCACTCGACCGTAACACTGACATTGGCTTGTGCAGATCCTTTGGTGACAAAGGGCACCCCGGTTTCACCTCCGAGTTGCAAACCAAATTGTAAAGCAACTCTATCCGGTGGGTGTTCTTTCATACCCGTCTTCACAGCGCTTAGCACCGCATCTGAATAGCCGCGCACAGTACTCTCCATCATTTCTTTGAATCGTTCGGTTCTTTCTACGATATCTTCAACATAGCCAACTGCGTAAAGCTCGTCACTATCACTCTCATCATACTGGATGTAGATTTCCGAACCATCAGCGACAACTATTTTAGTAAGTTTCATAAATAGTTCCTCCTTGCTAAATGGACGATATTTATTATTCATAAACGTATGGTAAATCGCAAGATTGGGAGATTCGCCGCACTTAATCCCCTCCTGAGTCACATACGGATCACGCAAGGATCTTGGGTCCACCATGTCTGACTCTTCCCCTACGCACAAAGCGCATGAACAACCATTAACTTGCTTTATATATTACCTAATAAATAAACTTTCCTAACCAGATACCAATTTCAAGAACGTCACCAGGGATCCGAGGGCGCACCACCCCCTCTCTGAATGAAATTTTATATAAATAATTAAAGAATGAGAAATATAAGATATAAAAATTAAACGAAGGTAACTGAACGGTTATTATGACCATTCCGCTACATTCGCAGTCAAAATTTAATTTTTGTACTTATCCACTACAATCGATCACTCGAATGATGTCTGACCCTTCGATGTGCTCTCCGTCGTTGGTCTGACCAGTAAGCGTCAAAGTAGCTTCAGGCGGGGCAACAATTGCCTTAATCTCACTCTGATCAAACTTGGCAACCAGGTTACCCTTATCATCAGATTCAACCCATGCAACAGGAATATTATTCAGAGTCAAGGTATCGCACGCCACTTCACAGAGAGCGATATCTGTGTGCACAGTTACCCAGGTCCCATCAGATCCGAGACTGAGTACACTGGGAGCTACATCAATCTCGATCTTCGTAGAAGTGTTATCAGCAACGGCTCCGACAGAAACTACCACCAGTGCGATGAGCAGTATTCCCGCAATTGTTCTCGTTTTCATCTCTGTTTCTCACCTCCTTTCGATTTTAGCCCGTTCGAGCGTTGACCAAATCAGTGGATCTACACTTATATAATTATTCCAGAATTATACCCCGATCTCACCAGAATCGTACCCAAATTCATTCCGAACTAAAGATACCGCAGCACCAGCAGTGCCACGAATTCACGTGTTGGACATGTTGGAGCCGTGGCTTACCACTCCGCGGGCGACCTTCGACCACGACCCACGCAATCAAAGATACCGCAATCATGCTTCAGATAAACACCTGCATCCAAACCCGGTAACGCCAAAAAATCCACCCGGCGCGCCCATGATCGCGCAGATCAGTACCGCAGGCAGAATAAATCAGCCATATCGGAATGAAAACGACCCCCGCTCATAGAGATAACCTGATAGGAATATGATCACTCCAGCAAGGCTCAGTCCGGATCTGATCAGATAATCGAGCAGTGAAAATTCCCCTCCTGTTCCGCCACCTTTCGTTCCAAACATGGTCCCTTTCATCAGGTATCCTTTCACATTCTCAGAACCACCACTTCCCCCACCACTTCCCCCACCAGAACCACCGGGTCCCGGCGCATCTCCGGTTCCTGATTCCACCACCGTGATAACAATATGTCGCTCATTGTTATCCTCATCCCACTCAGCAATAGACTCATCAGGATCGACCTCGACATCGATTCGTTCGAATACGCCGACCGTTGGTGGAGAGTGCCACAGAAACGATGCATTCATGCTCTCACCAGATGCAAGACCCGGGATTGCAACGATCTTCTGCAGATCCCCGTTCACAGAGAACGTCACATTGAACCGCCCGACATTCCCGTTTGCGGTATTCGATATGGTCGCGTTGATCAGATACTCCTTTCCGACAACTGCTGCATACGGCTTTGAGATATCGCTGACTGTCAGATCCGGTGGGTACTGAAGGCATAGGAATGCGTTTGCCACGATCATGAAGTCGCCGCGATCCTGTATTCCTGCAAGATTGTCCTTGTGCACCAGATAATCGGTTACATCCTTCTCTCCAAATGTGATCTTTGATTCACCCTCGTATTCCTGCCATGCGCCGTCCCATTTCTCGTCATTGAAGTACAGCCGGTTCAAGCCTTTGCCACGATCATCGTTCTCACCGCCATAAGGCAGAACGGTATAAAGCGTTGCGTTCACCATCGTGGTCTTGATCTCTTCCTCAAAGAGTGCGCCGACCGTGCACTCCTCAGGAGACAATCCGCTGCCGCGTTCCTCCTCGCTCCACTGCGCAATGCCTCCTTCTGCGATCCAGTATCTCATGAGCTCGCTGTCATCTTCATAAATGATCAGAAGCCCCATTCCAGTGATTGCAGATTTGTACTCTGAGTAATGGCAGGGACCTTTTCTGGTCATGGTTGCAGCATCTGTTCCGCAGGCAAGATCGGTTACATCGTAGCAGTACGTGCCGTGCATGCTGGTAAAACTCTCGCTGGTGTAGCTCTTATCGATCGGTACTACCGCTCCATTGAACTTCATCTCACAATCGAGAGGCGCAGACTTAGACGGATCATCCTCATCCTCATCATCACCGGTGTGAGAGAAAGCCCAGTAGAGATAGAGCCTTGCCAGTTCGATCCGTGCATCATCAGGGATCTCTTCATCAAAGTTCACGGTGAGCGTGGATGTGTGGGGATGGTCCTCTGAACCCAGATAACTGCTATCGCCGAGCGAGAAGATCATGTCTCCATTGATCTCTCCACTCTGGTAGGTGTTCAGCATACCGCCCATGTAACGCTGCTTGTACACCTCGACCTCTCTGGTGCGGTTGTTATTTTCTTCGTCCAGTTCTGCTATCTCATTGTCAGGGTCTGTCCGTATCGTGACATCATACGTCCCGTTTACATCGGGTGTCCAGTGTAGATCGATCGTTGTCTTCTTCAACGGATCAAGTTCTGTGATCATTGAGTCGATCATTTTTTCCACATCATCCACATCCGATCGATTCACATAGAGCGCAACCTTGAATTCGCCTGTCGGGAGGATGCCTCTGTTCTCGATGGTTGCGCTGATCAGGCATTCATGCCCGATCGTGGGATACTCATAAGAGCACGCCATGCCATGCGGATTGATATCGGTATCCTCACCCTCGCATTTTTTATCGAAATACTCGTCCCACTCAATTGACAGTCTCTTCTGATCTATAAAAATATCAGGTCCAACCCACTTTGAGTACTCGTTGTTATCCTCGTCGCCCTCGATGATCTCGTCGTCAGGATCCGCGATCGCAGTTATATTGCCGGTTCCGCCCCACCACGCAATCGGAAGCGTGACGCTTTCCCCCGGATCGATATCATCAATTATAGCATCCTCAAAACCGTACTCATATCGATCGATCCTGAACTTGCTCAGAGGATTGTCGTTTGCATGAGCCTCCACAGTGATGCTATTCCCGTGTACCCATGGAGACCAGATATCTGAGTTGTGACCCGAAAATACAGAGACTACATCGCCGCTACGGTTTATGATGTAGAGATAGCCGTTCATCCGCATCTCCTCGAAATGGACCCGCATCCGTTCTGCATCAGGTTCGTGAATCGTCCGACTGATCTCATGCGGATACCTTTTTCCAAGCCATCCGGAATCGATGGGTTCGTCGTAGCAGTCGGTCACCATACAGAGGGTAACATCTTCTGCTGCCGAAATCCCCGCATTCCCAACCACTGCGCAGACATCCCCGTTCTGAAAGACTATATCCTGTGCTACCAGATCAGGACCACTCACGGTGATGGTTTTGTACAAAACATTGTTATCTTCTCTGATCTCCTTCACCATATCATCAGGATCGACCACAACCACGATTGTGTGCTCACCTGTGGTCGCATTCCATGCTGCATTGAGATGACCGGATTTGCCAGCGTCGAGAGACGCATCATCCTCCCGTTTCAACAGTTTACTATACATATATTTATCCACCGAAAAACCCCATGGCGACGCTCCACTGTTGTAATCGAAGGCTATCACAGCGGTGTCACCCACCGCCCTGATCCATACGTCATCTATTGAGAAACAACTCAAGTCCGCAATGAGCGTGTCATTGCGGTCATATACCCTGAGGGTATGGTCGCCAATTACATCGGTAGAAACCCTGACGAAATGGACATAGATAAAATCAGCGCCCTGATGGGAGATCGTCCATCTGTGCGCGTATCTGTCATCAAACGAATGCGGTGTCTCGATGGTATGGTTCTCGTCCCGGTAGTTCCAGACTTCGACAGCGCATCTGGATGGCTTGAATCCATGGTTTGCAAGGCTCACATTGACCAAGACGCAATCACCATTCTCTGGAGATTCTGGATCGGTTGTGATGGCAATCGCCGCCGGATCCTTCGATGGGGACACATACACGGTTTTTGCGATGGCATTATTCTCTTCATCGAGATCCCCGACACTGTCAAGCGTGGATAGAATCGTATGATCTCCTGTGGTGGCGTTCCACTCTGCTGTTACTAAAGCAGTCTCGTTCACATCAAGATGGAGTTTGTCACTCACCAGTGTATTTCTGCACTCGTATCTGTCGATCCAGGTGATGACAGGGTTTGATGTGGTGCTGCCGATCGAAACAACCCTGATCACAGGCTCAGCAAACCAAGGACTCCATCGTGACTCAGATCCGGCTGTGCTGTCATAGTCGTACGAATGGAGCACCATGCCATCCCCATCCGTGATATCGACACGCGCAACACCAGGCACAACCAGTTTCTCGAAATGAACCCGCACCTCTTCTGCGGTGTGTGTGATCATCCGGACGCCACCGTACTCTGACCCTGTATAGTTCACGGTCTGGTACTCTGATATATCGATCCCGACCAAGTCAGGTCGAATTCCCTGATTTCTGACCTTTGCAGCGACGATGGCACGTTCATCGTCATAAGGATGTTGTGGCATCACATCGACA
>DTYY01000189.1 GCA_012961645.1 Methanosarcinales archaeon
AAAAAAGAGTAGAATAAAAAGGAGATGAAAAAGAAATGGGAGTATTAGTAGATTTGGAAAAGTGTGATGGATGTAAGCTAAACGTCTTCCTCAAGCGGATGGGGGCAGGAGTGTAAGAAAATTTAGAAAGTGGGGGAGTATATAAAGTCAAAACATTTGGGACTATACACTCCGAGTACATCTCGGCATCAACCTTCCCTGCAGTCGTTCTGACGCCTGAACCCGATCTTAAGGAACGTAATGATGCTATGCGCATGTTTGCATATTATTCACCACACTTTTAGTGGTGGTGCAATATTAAAAGTATTATCTACTGAAATACGTAATCAATCGCCTGCAAACACAATCGGTAAAAATGTTAGCTGCCACTGAAAAGTGCATCTACAATAACCCTATCAAATTACAGAAATCCTGCTTAAGAAAAGAGTCAGATGAGATTATACTCTGACACTCCTCTGCTTTTGCAGGTTGTGTCACCTGTGAAGACACGGTAGAAGAGTCCGCATCTTCCTGGTCTATCCCAAGCGGCACCGAAAAGAATAACATAGCAGATGACCATATTTTCATTGGAATAAACTCTTGGGGAGTACTATGGACGCTAAGAAAGCGATTGCATCACTGGGTGTGCCACTTCCGAAATACATCAAGCGATTCGCTCTGCCGATCGTCATCTTCGGATTTCTGCTCTCCGGTTTATTGTATATCCTATTCCCGAAACTCTTTTTCGGTCCTGCGCAGTATATCCTCTTCCTTCTCCCGATCACATGCATCGCATTCGTGATCATGTATCCTTTTTCGGTAGCATCGGGCAAGGCAAACGAGATCGACAGTAACATGCACTACTATGTCACACAGATGGGTGCGCTTGCTCTGGCACAGACATCGCGCAAGGAGCTATTCCACATTCTGGCAAACGATCCGAACTACCACCTGCTCAGAGAGGAGTCTCAGAAAATATATTTACTCATGGATACCTGGAATATGAGCCTTGCGGACGCGTGCAGATTCATTGCCGTGCGAACCCCGTCAGTCATATTCGCGGATTTTCTTGACAGACTGGCACATGCGGTGCAGTCAGGAGAGCCGATCGAGCGGTTTTTGGCAGCTGAGCAGGATGTCGTGATGAACGACTATGACACGATGTATCGCGGCGCGCTAACGGCTGTTGACATCGTAAAGGAGATGTTTGTGTCCCTGATCATGTCCCTCATCTTTCTGGCGTCGTTCTCAGCGATCATGCCGATCATCACGGGCATGAACGCCACGAATCTGATGGTAATATCGGTCTTTGCATTCCTGATCACCGATATCGCAGTCATCTTCTTCATCAGGTCAAAGGTGCCAAAGGACAAGATATGGCAGCAACTCGATATCGAGAGCACGGCTAAACGCAATCTGAAGCGTTCGGTGACCATCTCGATTGCAGGATGTCTGATTGCCGTCCTACTTGTCAGATTCGTAACCGTGCCAGAGGTGATCAAGGCTGCAATGGTGCTCACGCCGCTTCTGTACACCGGACGCATCGCAAGCAGAGAGGAAGCACGGATCAAGCGGAAGGACAACAACTATCCCTCGTTTATCAGATCGTTGGGAAGCTCAGCCGGTGCGAGGGGTGGGATGGTCATCGAAGCACTCAAGAGTTTGCGCGCACATGATTTCGGTCCGCTCACCACAGACATCAACAATCTGTATAGCAGATTGGTATCGCGAATCGACAAACTCACATCATGGAACTTCTTTGCAGTCGAGACCGGGAGCAACCTGATCCACCGGTTCAGTGCGATGTTTGTCGAATCCACCCACCTTGGCGGGAAGGCGGAGGTTGTCGGTGATATGATCGCAGTCAATATCCACCGCATCATCCTGCTCAGGAAACTTCGGTACCAGTCTGCCTCGGCAATGGTCGGTGTCTTCTACGGGCTCACCGCAGGCATCGGTTTTACGCTCTATATCTCGCTTGGCGTGGTTGAACTGATGCAGGGCATGTTCGGGAGTGTGGAGATGCCGCCAGGCATGTCAGTAGGCATGATTCTGTACACAGACATCAGCATCGGTGTTCTGTATACTCTGGTAACCATCATCATGGTATCTCATGCGCTGCTCTCTGCAGTGATGATCAGGCTCGTGGATGGTGGCAATCTGCTGAACGGGACCACGCATTTCGTGTTGATGGTCTGGATCGGTGCGATCAGTGCGGTGGTCTGCAAGTCTACTGTGTCATCGCTGCTCGGGATCTGATAGGATCTGATAGTGATCCTGAGGATTGGTACGTGGCAAAGTTCAAATAATGACAGTATCCTGTTATGAATGATGATACTGGATGAAATCCCCCTGTCCGGGTACGGCTATGCATCCTCCACACCCTCGCCTGTCAACCGGATGATGACTGATTTCACGCTTGGTTTCAGAGATGGAATTGACATCAATCTCGGGGTTGGATACGTGAATGAGCGGACAATACCCGGCAAACTGATCGAAGAGGCGCAGAGAGAGGTTCTCGCCCATCCTGAAAAGTACCGGGTGGCGCTGAATTACGGCGGCTCGAGGGGATCGCCGAACCTGATCGAGTCGATCAGGCAGTACCATCTCGACAACCGGATCGGGGGTATGGATGAGGGGATATTAAGAGAAAAAGAGATCATAATCGGACCAAACGGCGCAACGAGCCTGCTTGATGGGGTATTGCATCTTTTAGATCCGGGTATCGCGATAACGACTGACCCGATCTACTACATCTACTGCAACCTGCTCGAAAGGGCTGGATTTCAGATCATGGCAGTTCCAGAGGACGAATATGGTATAAGAACCGATCTGCTCAGAAGAATGATCGAAGAACTCGGTGAGAAGAGGGAGAAGATTCGATTCGTCTATGTCGTGACCGTCAACAATCCGACGAGCACTATACTTTCGAACAAGCGTAGAAGAGAACTGGTCAGGATCGTGACAGAACTGTCAGGGAGTCTGAATAGAAAGATCCCGATAATCTTTGACAAAGCCTATGAGGACCTGATTCACGACTCCCGGGTGGAAAAACCGGAATCGGGATTCCTCTACGATGATTGGGGAATCGTTTACGAGGTGGGGACGCTATCCAAGGTGCTTGCTCCGGCGCTTCGGATCGGATACATTATCGGGCGTCCAGGCGCGTTCATGCGTGCAATGGTCCAGCGAACAAGCGACGTGGGATTCAGCGCACCCCTGATCACGCAGGAGATCGCAAGCCACATCCTTGATCACCACATAAACGATCAGATAAGCCGGGTGAAGGCTGGATACAGGAAGCGGGCAATCGCCGTGAGGCGATGGATCGATGAGAAGCTTAAGAGTGCTGTTGTGGACTGCAGGGGTGGAACAGCGGGTTTCTATTATTATCTGACCTTTGAAGAGGGGATCAGGACTGATGAGGGCTCCCGTCTCTACAGGTTTCTCTCACGAACGACTGGAGACTCTGGCATCGATGGTCCTCCTGACAGGAAGAATCCGCGGGTGCTCTATCTTCCAGGCGAGTTCTGTGTCCATCCGGGAGGCGAGATGGTGGAGATCGGAAGACGGCAGATGAGGCTTTCCTATGGATTTGAAGAGCCAGAAAGACTCGAAGAGGCGATCGAATATATGAGCGAGGGCGTTTTGTACGCCAGAGACGGATAAAGAGGCTATGTGAGATTATGCTGCTTTTTAGTGCGGCATCATGCAATGATGGCAAAGATCGAAATCGCTTTGACTCTGGAGATGCCAACGGTAGAGAAATTTAATAATGATGCCGGGTATAGGATACAGGAATGTCGGCAGTAACAATAACAGATACCACATTTCGGGATGCGCACCAGTCCCTCATCGCGACCAGGATGCGGACCCGCGACATGCTCCCCATCGCGGAGGAGCTGGATCGTGTCGGTTTTTTTTCTCTGGAGGTCTGGGGCGGAGCGACCTTCGATGTCTGCATCCGTTACCTGAATGAAGATCCGTGGGAACGGTTAAAAAGTCTGAAAGCGGCAATCAAAGACACTCCGCTCCAGATGTTACTCCGGGGACAGAATCTTGTCGGATATCGGCATTATTCTGATGATATTGTGGTAAAATTCGTTGAAAAATCTGTTGAAAACGGCATTGATATATTCAGGATTTTTGATGCGGTAAACGACGTCAGAAATATGGAAGTTGCGATTAAAACGGCAAAAAAAGCAGGGGTACACGTTCAGGGCACTATCAGTTATACAATCAGCCCGGTGCACACGATAGACTTATTTGTCAGGTTTGCAAGAGAACTATCTGAACTCGACTGCGATTCCATCTGTATAAAGGATATGGCAGGGCTGATCTCGCCACGTGATACGTACGATCTTATCAAAGCCCTGAAAAGCGAGGTGGGGCTGCCCGTTGATCTCCATTCGCATTCTACAAGCGGAATGGCGCCTATGAGCTATATGACAGCGTGTGCCGCCGGGGTCGATATTCTGGACACCGCATTCTCGCCGTTTGCGGGTGGAACGTCCCAGCCCCCGACAGAGACTGTGGTTGCCGCTCTTCAGAGGACGCCGTATGACACCGGACTCGATCTAAATCTTCTGACAGAGATCAAAAAGCATTTTGTTGAGTTAAAAGAAAAATACATCGGCATTCTCGATCCAATTTCTGAAAAAATCGACACTAACGTCTTGATATACCAGATACCTGGCGGGATGCTCTCCAATCTGGTATCCCAGCTCGAAGAACAGAACGCCATGGACCGGTACAACGATGTGCTCGCTGAGATGCCGCGGGTCCGGAAGGATCTGGGTTATCCGCCGCTTGTCACGCCCACCAGCCAGATCGTGGGCACGCAGGCGGTTTTAAACGTTCTAACAGGCGAGCGGTACAAAATCATACCAAAAGAGGTGCGGGAGTACGTCAGAGGGATGTACGGAAAGCCTCCTGCGTCGATCAGCGAGGAGCTGCTTGAAAGGGTGCTGGGCGAAGACGACGTCATAACCTGCCGACCCGCCGACCTGCTCGAGCCTGAACTGGACCAGATCACAAGAGAAGCGCACGAACTCGGCATCGTTCGGAAAGAGGAGGATATTCTGACGTATGCTCTATATCCGCAGATCGCAAAGACGTTCCTCGCAGGAGAAGCGGTTGAGGAGGCGATCAAACCGGCTGTAAGCGCAAGCACTATTCCGAGCCCGGCTATCACGGCTGCGGCATACAACGTCTTCAAGGTGGCTGTTGACGGAGAGGTGTTCCATGTGGAGATCGAACCCACCGGAGAGATGGCGATCGAGGCGAAGGCGCCTGCTACGGCAGATTCTGTCGAGGGTGGGATCAAGAGCAATATGCATGGGATGATTCTTGGGCTGAAGGTCAAAAAAGGGGACCCAGTGGCCAAAGGCGACATTGTTGCTGTGATCGAGGCTATGAAGATGGAGAA
>DTYY01000190.1 GCA_012961645.1 Methanosarcinales archaeon
ATCTTCAAAGATTTCGCGAAGATGTTTTTCGCTTTCACCATAATATTTGCTCACAATCTCAGGACCGCTGATCGATATGAAATTTGACGATGTCTCATTCGCAACCGCCTTTGCAATCATCGTTTTTCCAGTTCCGGGCGGCCCATACAGCAGCACGCCCCTTGGGGGAGCGATGCCCAGTTTCCTGAATAGTTCGGGATGGCGGAGCGGGAGTTCGATCATCTCACGGATGAGGGCGATCTCACGGCTCAAGCCGCCGATGTCCTCGTACGTGATCTGCGTGGTGTGCGCATCATCTTTGATCGGGCGTTCCTTGAGTACGATTCTTGTGCTTCTGGCTACAAGCACCACACCTGGCGGACTGGTCGCTGTGACCACAAACGTGATCGGGTTGTCCACGGTCTCGACCCTGAGATGCTGTCCCTTCGTGATGGGTCTGCCCTCGAGATACCGTGCCAGATATCGTATTCCACCGACCAGCCTGATAGCCTGTGTTGGTGTGATCACGACTCTGGTCGCATCCTTTGCCATCACCTTGCGCACCCTGACCCGATCATCGATCCCGGCATGGGCATTGCTCCTCGTGCTCCCATCGATCCGTATCACGTCCTCTCCTGCATCGCCCGGATATCCGGGCAGCGCAGTGGCGTACGCCTTCTCGCTACCAGCGATCTCGATCACATCTCCGGCAGGTATGCCAAGCATATCCATAAAATCCCGGTCGATGCGTGCGATATCCTTGCCGACATCCCGATGATATGCCTCTGCCACACGGAGCGTGACTTCCTGTGCGCCATCATTCATGCACTGCACATCTGTATCGTGTCTTATTTGTATTACTTTCGGAGATGGTGGTTGTCAACCCCAGGCATTGGTGCTCAGGATTTGGCAACTCTGGCATCGGTGATTGCGATCAAACATCGGTATGCAAAACCGGACAATTTAATTTATAGACATGGGGCGCTATGGGTTTCGGCGAATGCAAAGTGTCAAATTGGCTGCCACCACTGTGCGCTTCTTGTTTCTCACTCGTAGATGAGGGGGGTTTCGGAACCACCGCCGTGACAACAAGATTCATATATCATGAAACGGCAGATGGGGCATTATGCCCACACAACAATTCCTACATCATCGAGCGTGCATGGTAGAGCAACCATGCTTTGCAGATGTTGTCTATCATGCTCGGTCGGGTTATAGATTTGGAAGTGGTGGGGTATGATGCCGTCAGAAGGCGTGGAATCATATTGCGTGGAACGACGAATCGCGATTCGCAAGCCTTGTACTTAAGTGCGGGGTATAGTGACTTAAATAGTACTAACATAGACTAATATGAATCAAGAAGAAAGTACAAACTGGCTTAAAAAAGAAGTTGAAGATTGGAAAAACAAAGAGATTATCAGCGATTCCCAGGCTCAAGCAATTTTATCGCTGTATGGTCTGGCTGAATCTCCTGCTGAACTCAAACCCGCAACAAAAGAAGATAAGCAATCGAGATCAATTACTCTGGTTTCCGTATTAGGTTCACTTCTCGTAGGAATAGGTGCAATCTTGTTTGTAGCATCAAATTGGGATAAGATCCCTGACGCTCTTAGGTTTACGCTTTTATTTGGCACAACCTTTGCGACTTATTTTGCGGGATGGAAATTAAAGTTTGGGACGCCAGCATATCCTAAAATAGGGCATGCATTGCTTTTTTTAGCCACTATACTTGTAGGTGTAACAATCTTCTTAACCGCCCAGATATTTAATGTGAATGCAGATGCTTATTGGATTGTTCTGTTATGGTTTTTTGCCATATCTCCTTTTGGTTATGCTTTGAACTCAAAACCTATTTTAGGCTTGAATATCTTCACCTTTTCGCTTTGGATGGTTCTATACGTATCAAGCACCAGAGGTTTGTTCTTGAGCACGTTTGAAACATTTATGTTATATCTCTTATTTGGAATTAGCCTCTATGGTATTGGACAACTACATAGTACGTTCGATAAATACGTTCAATTTCGAGTTATTTATCAGGGGGTTGGGTTATTCTTCATCCTTGCATCATATTTCTATTTTAGTTTAGAAACACCTTATAGAAAAATTTTAGGAGAGATAACTACGACTGATTGGACGGTTCAGTTACTATTCGTTATATTCGGTATAACTTCTCTTATTTCTCTTATTGGTAGTGCCTCGATGTCCGATAAATTCAAAACCGTTAAACATGAATTTTTTGTCCTACTATTAGCCTTTTCAGGGTGGATTGGTATCTGGTTATTAACTTTCTTTAATGAAGCATTGACCATTTCTACGACAAGATATGATCATACGTATACTACATTAAGCCCTAATGTACTTACAATATTGTTCATCATATTCAATTTAATGTTATTTACCCTATCCATTGGTAGTATTTTAATTGGATACTATAAGTCTGTGGTGTCTTTTATAAATATCGGAATGTCTTTTTTTGTATTGGGGGTTCTACATTTATACTTTACAACCTTATATGAGTTATTACCAAGGTCACTTGCCTTTATTGTCGGAGGTCTCATACTGCTTGGGGGTGGCTGGTACTTAGAAAGGAAGAGACGTTCGCTCATAGATGATATGGAGGTTCATAAACATGGATAAAAAGCGTTTCTTATTACTCATATCAGTGCCGGCAGTTGTAATCCTGATCTTTCTTTGCATAAACTTATACACATTACACTTTGGGCAAGAAATCGTACTTAAGACAGATCCAATTGATCCAAGAGACCTGTTTAGGGGAGATTACGTTACTTTGAGCTATGAGATTTCAAGAATAGACCTGAACAATATCCCTCATGATGCTAATTTTTCATCTGGAGAGACTATTTATGCGAGTCTACAGTAGTTCCGAATACCCCTACCTCCGAATACATTATATATTCTA
>DTYY01000191.1 GCA_012961645.1 Methanosarcinales archaeon
CTATGCGTCCACCAAGACCTCTTTCTGTTGCGCCGAGCATTATGCTCTGAGCAGCGATCCCGTGGTCACAGCCCGGCGTCTGGCTTATCTCCCTATCGCCCAGCACGATTATATATGCAGACGCTCTCTCACCTTCCTCAGGACCCTCCCAATCCTCGAGATAGCCAGCCCATGAGAGGTGCGAGAATATCAGATCGTTACTTTCGGATTCGCATGAGATTATATATTTCAGGGGCTGCAGGTTGGCTGCCGAGGCAGAGAGTCTTGCAAGATCGATGAGCTCATACAACACTTCAGGCTGTATGCGGAAATCCTCGTAAAATCGTCGGTAGCTTCTGTTTTTCAGTATCATTTCCCTTATCACAATAACACCTCCATCTGATGTCAGAGCCCTATGCGTTTACTCCTGACGAGCAGACCAAGATCGTCGCCATTGCTATTATAGCTGTCCCTGTGAGGGCATCATAGCGATATCCCGAAAACCATATCATCACGTTCAGCCAACCAGAGACCTGCATGATCTTTCTATCTGGCGGAACCGGAACACCAAAACTCCTTGCCGGGATTCGAAAGATCATTCCGGAAGAGGAGATCACCGTGATCGTGAATACGGCAGAGGACACGCACGTCTCTGGAAATCTTGTCTGTCCTGACATCGACACGGTCCTCTACCTCTTTGCAGACACAATCGACACCGACAAATGGTGGGGAATCCGCGATGACACCTTCATCACCCATGAAACACTCCGAAAAGTCGGGCACCATGAGATCATGCGAATCGGGGATCAGGATCGTGCAACCCATATCCTGCGATCTGAACTGCTCCGCAGAGGGTGCAGTCTTACAGAGGCAACCTGCGAACTGGCGCGTCTCCTCGGGATCAGCGCCAGCATACTGCCGATGACCGACCACGAGGTGGCGACGCAGATCGCAACGCCCGATGGGAGGGTCCACTTCCAGGAGTACTGGATCACGCAGGAAGGCGAACCAGACGTGTTCGGGGTGCAGATCCGCGGAATCGAAGAGGCTGCACCATCTGATGCGGTGCTCTCGGCACTCGACAACGAAGATTCTGTGATCATCGGTCCGAGCAACCCGATCACGAGCATCGGTCCGATACTCCAGCTCCATGGTATGCGTAAGATTCTGCGCGAGAAACAGGTGGTCGCAGTAAGCCCGATCATCGGCAGCGCACCTGTCAGCGGACCCGCGGGCAGGCTGATGCATGCGTGTGGATACGATGTCTCATCAGCAGGCGTGCTTGAGTGCTATCGCGACTTTCTGGACGTCTTCGTGATCGACAGTGGTGACCTCGATATCGGAACTGAGATCGGTGGTACCCGGATCGTGCGGGCTGATACGATGATGACGTCTGTTGAGAAGAGCGTGGCGCTGGCACGAAAGATTCTTGCGATCGTTCGCCATCTATCGACCATAGCAGCCGACTGAACTCACGAATAATATTATTTAATATATCTATAAAAAATTTATTTTGATCGAATTAATTATACGCCCTGAGTCGATCCTTGCCCTTTCCCAATATACTCCACAGCACCCCGACACATCAGATACACCCCGGCATACTCAGGGATGGTGTTCACACCCTCTCCGATCTCGAAATGGTTCCCTCGCAGGTCGCAGGCTGCAGGCACATTCGCCTCAACCGAGATCTCCGCATCAGAGAACGCGACAGCATCATCCAGCGGATCGAATCTCTGGATGGTTCCTGGTGTCAGAGGAACGACCCTGAGGCTTGAACCACCGTGCAGAGATGTGGGGAGCCTGATCAACCGTTTTATGTCGCCTGTGACGGGTTCATCGACACTTGCGCCGATCTCCTGCACCGCTACTGATATCAACTCATTCCAGAACGATTCTGGAATACCATTGAGAAAATTAGTCTTTCCTTTTCTGATAAACTCGATATTCGTGTCATTTCCAGCATTGATCAGCGCTCTGGCTTTTGCCTCCCCGATACCATCAAATTTTCGCAATATCTTCGAAGCATTTTCATTTTCATACATCTCCCGCAAATATTCAATGATCCATCGATTGATCTTTGTCCCCCACCCTCCACTTCCCTCTCCGGGGATTTGTTTCATGTTAAAACCCGCCCCGCTCACATAATCCACAATCTCCCTCCGCTCAGCACTCCCGAGTATCCGCACGCGTGGATCCCGTACATGCACATGGTACCCGCGCCCTCCCGAGAAGACCACATCGATTACATCCTCCGAGAACCCGAAATCGTCGGTCAGAAACTCAAGAAGCTTCACAGTCTCGCCCTTGACCAGCGCAAGCATCCCAGGATACGAGTTCGGCGCATCCCTCAGGTGGTCAGCATCCAGATCAAAGATCAGGTCTGCGCCGAGCCAGTGTTTGTCCGCCATCGTGCCAGCCTCCGGATGCTTGTAATACGCAACCGAGAAGTATACGTGCGCAGGAGCCATGCTCCGCGGATATTCGAGGGTTTCCCGGCGTGAGAGGAAGGATTTGTGCCTGTACATCACGATCTTCGGCAGTGCATCAAAGGCGACAAAGCCCCACTCCCGGCTTTCGAATCCAGGCGGCAGCTGGATCGGGTATTTGAGGTAATATTCCTTGAACTTCTCTCTTAAGAAGTGTTTTGTTCGTTCGTTCATCTTTTATCGGTCGGATTGTTGTTCTTTTTTTGTAGTAGTCGGATTATTAGTTCGTAACATTCATCCTATTTGTGTAATCCGTGATAGATCAGGTAATGCTCAAATCTAATTTTAATTCTTTATATTTATATCTGAAATTTCTCATGATATTTGATTATCGCATCCCCCTCTTCTCCCGCATCTCATC
>DTYY01000192.1 GCA_012961645.1 Methanosarcinales archaeon
AAAGCGATTGCTAAAAGAACATCCTGATATGAAAGTTATCGTAAAAATTCCTCCTCAAACATCCGATAATCATGCCTTTTACTGTTCCATCGTCACCATCTTGTTTCGTTTACTACATGAACCGCGCAGCGACCAGGCTACATTCGAAGAGAAGAACAAGGACTGCAAAAACGATCAGCTGCGAGACTCCGGTGGCATCAGGCGTCACAAAGATCGCAAAAGCGATCAGAGCGCCATACATGAGTATACGGCTATTCTTCAGCCGTTTCTGATCCAGCAACTCCATCTTTATCGCAGCGATTACGAGCATCGGGAACTGAAACACGAGACCAAGCCCGAGTACCAGTGTGCCGACCACTGAAAGTGTCTTTCTAAGCGATAGTCCTGCTATCGCAAGACCTTCTGAATGCGGCATTATGTAGTTGAATATCACAGGCACGATTGCGAAATATGCGACCCCTGCCCCTGTGAGAAATAGAAGGAGGGAGAGCGGCACGATCTTTATGAGAAAACGCTTCTCTTTTGGATAGAGACCTTTCCCTGTAAACGCAAGCAGTTCGTACATGAGTATCGGCACACAGAGAGCGAATGCAACCATGAGTGAGAATGTGAACTTCGTGATGATCAGCTCAAGCGGTGCGTAAACCGTCATCTTCGTGCCTTCTGGCAGGAGATCGCTCCAGATCACCTGAAGCAGCGTATCTGAGAACGGATACGTGATTGCGGCAACGGTGCAGAGCACGATCACCACCACAACAAGCCGGCTTCGAAGTTCGGTGATATGATCCAGGAGCGGAAGACTCTCGTCGCCGGGCACGCCGTCCATGCGGGTTAACTGTGCATATATTAATATGAATTGATCGCAAGGATGGTAAGCAAACGAATGGTTACATGAGACAACCAAGAGGCGAATAACAGATGAAAGTATGTATTCCAACAGCAGGAAAAGGCGGGATCGATGATCACGTCGGGCAGCATTTTGGCAGGGCTCCGACATACACCATCGTAGACACAGACACAAGCGAGGTTGAGGTGATTCAGAACACCGGCGAGCACATGGGTGGTACCGGACTGCCTCCAGAGTTCATATCAAAGACAGGCACGCACATAATGCTCTGCGGCGGGCTGGGACCAAGAGCGATCATGATGTTTGAGCAGTTCGGGATCGATGTCTTTGTCGGTGCAGAGGGTAAGGTGAGCGATGTGGTCGAGGCATGGAAGCAGGGGATGCTCGTGGAAGCGACCGACGAGAACGCGTGCAGAGAGCACAGACACGGCTGAGCAGGCGGTGGCGATCTCTGAGACAGGCTCTGCTTCTGTTCTTTCATACCTTGCAGGATATCTGAGATTATGAAGATCGTGGTCCCATTCAAAAGAAAAAACGCCAAATCCCGTCTGGCTGGCATACTGACGCAAGAGGAGCGTGACGCACTTGCGATGAATATGCTATGTGATGTGATGGATGCACTGCATGGTTTCGAGATCGATGTCCTCACCACGTCGATGCTCAGCAACAGTGAGGTGGATCTCAGCCCGCACATTCTGCTGAGCGATTCCGGGCTGAATGAGGCATTGAACGAGTATCTCAACTCACGTGCCGGACACGACAATGATTCGGTCATGATCGTGATGGCTGATCTGCCGCTGATCAGCAGCAAGCACATCAAAGAGATTGAGGAGCTTGATGCTGATGTGGTGATCGCGCCAGGCAGGGGAGGTGGCACCAACATTCTCTACATCAGGGACCCGTCTGGATTTTATGTCGATTACTATGGGGCGAGTTTCATCGATCACCTCCGGATCGCACGCGAGAACGGCTCCTCAGTCGAGGTCTATGATTCGTTTGCGGTCAGCACCGACATCGATGAGCCAGATGATCTGGTGGAACTACTGATACACGGAAATGGCAGGGCTTCCCGTATGCTTGCTGATTCTGGTTTTAAAGTTGTGGTGCGTGACGGGAGAGTAGTGATTGATCGCAACAAAATGTGATCTTTTTCTTGCTGTCTCCTGATGCGCGATTTCAGGGTGCTCCAGAAGAAGCCGCTGATGGGATTCGAACCCATGATCTGCTGATTACGAGTCAGCCGCTTTACCAAGCTAAGCCACAGCGGCAAGGCATGACACATTGTGTCTGTATGCGTATATAATGTGTTGGGATTTAGGTTTGCAACCCCAACATTTAAGGGTTGTGACCAGTCGATGTCATAGATATGAGGATCATCGCATTCGTGGGCATGCCGGCGTCAGGTAAATCCAGAGCGGCGCAGCTGGCACGCGAGCGTGACATCCCTGTGGTCGTGATGGGCGACGTCATCCGGGAGGAGGCGAAGCGATGCGGGCTTGACCAAAGCGACGCAAACATCGGCGGTCTGGGCGACCGGCTGAGGGCAGAAGAGGGGATGGATGCGGTTGCGAAGCGCTCTGTGCCGATGATCCGTAAACTCCAGAAAGATACAGGGCTTGTGGTGATCGATGGAATCCGGGGACTTGCAGAGGTGGATTTGTTCAGAAAAGAGTTTGGAGATGATTTTATGCTGATATCAATCGTTGCGCCAATTGATATTCGGCTGGAGCGAATATCCCGCAGAGAACGAACCGACGTCGTCACCGACATGGACTCATTGAAAGCGCGGGACGAACGTGAACTGAGATGGGGTATGGGCGAAGCCCTTGAATCGGCTGCTCATGTCATCAGGAACACGGGCACGCTCGATGAGTTTCTGGGAGAAGTTGAGTCTGTGATCGATCGGATGCGGAGGGATTTGGGTGAAGAAAGCTCTGGTGAGTGTATCTGAAAAAAGAGGAATAAGAAAGTTTGCAAGCGATCTCTCAGATCTTGGGATAGATATAATCGCAACAGAAGGTACAGCAAGTGAAATCTCACAAAACAAAGTCCCTGTGATCCGTGTATCTGATTTTACCGGATTTTCGGAGCTGCTTGGCGGTAGAATAAAGACACTCCACCCGACGATTCATGCCGCGATTGCGACAGCAGAGATCTCGATCGTCATCGTGAATCTGATCCCGATGATATCGATTGAGAGCATGGACATCGGCGGCATCGCGCTCCTGAAATCCGCGATAAAGAACTTCAAAAATGTCGCCGCCGTAACAGACCCCGATCAGTACGATGGCATC
Source organism: Methanosarcinales archaeon (assembly GCA_012961645.1). GTDB lineage: Archaea > Halobacteriota > Methanosarcinia > Methanosarcinales > Methanogasteraceae > Methanogaster_D. The sequence continues at coordinate 3,142 of DTYY01000192.1, forward strand.
ATCGAAGAGATCAGCAGTAAAGGAGACGTCTCCCCAAAAACCCGGCTAAAACTTGCGATACGTGCGTCTGCATACATTGTAGAATATGAATCGCATGTTAACAAGATTCTGGCGTCAGCAGCGCAATGATCACGTGAGCCTTTTCAGTTACGGCTTTGATGTCATTCTCCAGTGCCTGGTATGGCTAACATCCACCACGAGATGATCCGCTGTCCGATCGATAAATTTATTAAAAACGTGACCTATAGAGTAATGGCACTACCTTAAGAAAATAATCCAAATAGAAGCAATAAAGTAAATGTGATTGGTACCTTATTATGCTAACA
>DTYY01000193.1 GCA_012961645.1 Methanosarcinales archaeon
AGTTAGATGTGATATGATTTATATTAGTTTTACCGCTTGGTTTGCGAAGGTATTGAGTTTACAGTGTATATAAAATAAAAAAGAGAGGAGGCTTTAGGCAAACATCGAATCGTTCACCTCAGCCAGCGGATCGCTCTCGTTGTCGATCTCACCAAGCATCGCCTCAAGTTCTGCAAGCTCGTCTTCGAGCTCCTCAAATTCTATCTCAGCGACCTCATCTGAGACCGCATCGGCGTCAGATGATGCAGCCGCCTCTGAAGAGGCTGATTCTGTCGTATCAGAGACTGAATCTGCCGTTTTATCGCAAACACAGCCTGAAAGTACGACTCCTGCCGCCAGAAGGAATATCACAGCTATACACTTTGTTTTCATATCACTCACCTCCAAAAGCCGGCTCTGGTGGCTCTCCCGCCTCATGCCAGTTGCCAGACGTCACATCACTGTCATGCGTCACCTCATACGTTCCGGTTCCAAGAAGCACTGCTCTTCCTGTGCCTTCCACAGTGAGGTCGATCCCTGATCCTGTGATGGTTACGATCACATCGCTGCCGGTGACGGTTGCATCGCCATCAAATCCTGTGTAGACCACGGTTGCGCCTTCCTCTGATCTGGTGCCATCTCCAGTGATATTGATGACCATGTCGCCTCCGCGATCACACACCGAGAGTGAACCAGCGTCTGCTGCAAGCAACATCTCGATATCACCCCTGACAAGGGCGGTTCCAGACCCTTCGGCTGTGAGAGTGCCGGTTCCGTCCAGTACCACGGCGCCTGCCTGATACTCACGCAGTTCCTTAAAGATCTCCTTTAAGATACGGTTCGCAGCCCTGATGCAGTCGTTTGCCTTGCGGACAGCCTTTCGCACATCCTCAGGATCTCCGTCACCGAGAGCGTCCTTTGCAAGTACGTAGTTCACCCTGGCACAATCGATTTTGTCATCGAAGTCGTCGAGTTTCGTCTCAAGGCTCGTGGTGTCAACCCCTTCACCCTCAAGCTCGCGGATCTTCTCTTCCAACCTGTGAGATACTCCATCTGCCTTGTCGGCGAAATGTCCGATCCTTGCGACGATCATGTGTAGTGTGTAGCGCCGAATCTCTACATGGATCCCTTTCCATGTATTCCTGATGTTCCGCGCAGCCGATACAACATCGGCAGGAGTTTCCGCGCTCTCCACCTCAGGCTTCTCGCCTTCGAGCCTCAGTATGTATCTTTCGATGTTCTCTGAGGCGCCATCTGGTGCATAACCCTGCTCCTCAGCAGCCTCGATCTGCTCCTGCATAAGCTCCAGACGCTCGATCATCTGGTCAATCGTCAGCATGAGGTGTTCCTGAGCCCTCGTCTGGAGCTGGTGGCGGAGTTGTGCACGTTCTTCGGGCGTTTCCGCGTTCTTGAACTGCTCTCTTGCGTCCAGCAAAGCCTGTCTGGACGCAAGATGCCGATCCTTTTTGTTCATGTATCGCTCCATTCTGGCGGTCTGCGATCCCACAACCTGTGGTCTGACAACCTGTGGTGACTTGCGCACCTGTTTGGACGCGACCACAGCTGATTCGTTAGGTGCTGTATCATCTGATGAATCTGTATCGTCGGTCGCATCGGTCTCGTTATCTCCGGTGGACGTATCGCTGTCCGATGTGTCCACCGTATCCATCTTGTTGCTTTCATCTGTTGCTTTATTGTCCGCCGCTGCGAAGCCTGGCACGAATGCGCACGCAAGCAGCAACGAAACCACGAGTAGTGTGTTCATCTGTTTCATTGTCTTGTACCTCCGGTTAGGTTATATTCTCTTGTTCCGAACGGTTTTTTGCTCGTATTTCACACTTGTCTTCGCTATAAGATAAGCATACTTTCGCTTTTCGACTCTTTAACGCTTTATCACACTTTATCATCCTTCATCCATGGTCTTAATCCGATTTAACCCTTTACCCCCCAATTTTTTACCGATGCCAGCAATGTGTATGGTTGTTGGCTATTATGTTTGAATTGTTTCCAGATGTATTAATAGTTATGGGGTATGCGGTTTACATAGCTGTACGGAATATGGCGGGACTCTTGACCGATCACAAGCAAATTCTGGGCTTTACCGGCAAACCTTAATGGCGATTCGAACACAATTGTAAAGTAATATCAGACTTATCAGTCATATAACAGCCATAAAGTACAGGTGGGGTGTGCGGTCGGTGAATGTCAAAGCAATAGAGACGAATGCAGCAATTGCAATGCTGATCATGCTGCCGATCTGTTTTAGCACCGGACTTTTTCCCCTGCTATCTGATTTGCCTGCGATCGTCGGGAACGGCTCCATAGCAGCTACACCAGCACCATCATCCACACCATACACCGGCGTCTCAGTAAACACCAACAGAAGCATCTATCTGCCAGGCGAGACCGCGGGGATTGAGGTCGTTCTTCTAAATCGTGAGGGTTCCCCTGTTACCGGCGCGTGCGCCAGTCTCAGCATCACTGCGCCGGATAATGTTACGCGCCATTACTCCATGCACGATGGGATCACTGAGGTGGGGGGAGGTGTATACGTGGCATCGTTTGACCATACCGACCTCGAAGGACGGTACTGCGTGAATGTGGGCGCGGTGATCGAGGGGATGATGGGCCTCTTTGATACGTATTTTCTGGTGCAGCCAGAGTACGATTTCGATATCATACGGACTGCTGAGAGCGCGATCGATCCAACAGCGCAGGATCGGTTCGATGTGGTGGTGGAGATCGTCTCGCATACGAATGCGAGTGCTGTTGTGATCAGGGAGTGCGTACCTTCGGTGTTTACGGTCTTTACGGATGCGGGTGTTACCCTGGAGGGCGATACAACGATTCTGACATGGCAGAGGGATCTACTGGATGGCAGGACGTCTGTCAATTACTCGTACTCGGTTCCAATGGAGTGTCCGAAGCTGTATGAGCTTGGAGCTATGGAGATAGGGTATGATGATCGGGTGTTTGTCGAGGCGGGGCGGTGGTATGTGGCTGTGGATCCGGCGCCCTTTAATGAAACTCCTGATACTGCTGTGAACGATGATAGTGTAAATGTCATAGCCAAAGTGAACACAAGCGACGACGATCGTGCAGTACTCGATGTTAGGGGGACTTCCACCGATTGGATAGAATCGGAATGGAGTGATAACGGCATACCTGATGAAAGCACGATTGTGTCAGTAACTTATTACTTTGAACACGAGGAAAGCACCACGAGTAGCGTATATCTCACCGTTGATTGGTGGAATGGAGAGACGTGGACAGAGGTGTGCAATCCTGACGAAACCACAACCGAAACGAACAGCAGTTGTGACCTGAGCGACTATATCGACACAGTAAGCGAGGCAAATAATGTGAAGCTGCGTTACAAATGGGTTGCTGGGGGGGGATCGACCTGGCGGTATACCTACCTTGATTACGAATGTCTGGAGATCGTGTACACCAGACTTCCGGCCATAACTACAAAAACCTACAACTCCTCTCTGATCGAAAAAACAGTCTTTTTAATCGCTGAAAACATCACGATAAGAGCAAATGTGACCGATCTCGATGGAGC
>DTYY01000194.1 GCA_012961645.1 Methanosarcinales archaeon
ACATACAGCGTCAGCGATCGGACGCTCTCTCTTGCCGAGGGCGCAAAGGTGATCGAGAACCCGCTTCCGATCACAGTCACTGATGCCGAAGGAAACAGAATCGAAGGTGCAAATATAACTCTTATGCGCGAAAGCGGCATCGGTGTGACTCTGAGGTACGTAACAGGTGAGGATGGGAGCGTCATGATCGAGAATCCGGGTGATGGGCGGTATATGCTGGTAGTGGGTGCCCCAGAGTACAGGGAGTATGAGGGCACAACGGTGCTTCCGGCACAGAACATCGATGTCAAGCTCGAGCGGATAAGTATCAAGGACTATCTGTGCCGAAAGAAAACACAATCGATCAAGAGTGACCTCAAAAGATATTCGTCAGACGTTTTAAGGGAGATTGACAGGAACGGGATCGTATCATCGGATTTCGAGATGTACATCAACAGGGAGTACCGTGCGTGTCTTCTGTACATACTTTCGGAGGAATACCCAAATCTGCGGTTTGTTTCGTCTGATTCGAGATATCTTCTGTATGATGAGTCAAGAATGGTATCCAGACTGATTGAGGCGGCTAAAACGATGGGAAAGGACAGTTATGCCGCTTCTGACTTTGATATCCCGCTTCCGGCAGAAGAGATCACCCATCTTGCCAGAATCGCTGAAGAACAGGGGGTTCATATCCGGGTGGATGTGTGACGGGGCGAGACCAAAATGACGCTGCTTGACCGTGCTCGCAGCCGCGAGATCACCGAAGAGATCAGATGCGTGGCAGATGCTGAAGGGATCGATGCCGAAAAACTGCGGCATATGGTTGCGTCCGGACGCGTTGTGATCCCGGGTAATATCTGCTCAAGAGCTGCGCCTGTCGGCATAGGCGAGTGCATGCACACAAGGATCAATGCCAATGTCGGGACATCTGTTGATTTTGCTGACGTCGGCGAGGAGATAGAAAAGGCGCGTGTCGTAGTCATGTACGGCGCTGACACTGTGATGGATCTCTCAACGGGCGGCGATCCGGACGCTGTGCTTGAAGGAGTTCTTGATGCGGTCAGGGTGCCTGTCGGCACGGTCCCGATCTATCGCGTAGTCTGCAGCAGCACGCCGCTTCCAGATACGAGTGCCGACGATCTTTTTAATGCGGTACGCAGCCATGCAGAGCGCGGCGTGGATTTCATGACGGTTCACGCTGGCGTAAACAGGCATGCGATCGACTGCCTCATAGAAAGCGGGCGCATAATGGACGTGGTGAGCCGAGGCGGAGCGCTCACCGTTGCATGGATGCAGAGCCACGACTCTGAGAACCCGTTTTACGCTGAATACGATTATCTGCTCGAGATTGCACGTGAGTATGATGTCACGCTCAGCCTCGGTGATGGTATGCGCCCTGGCTGCATCGCCGATGCCGGCGACCCTGCGATGTTTGCCGAGGTGATCACGCTCGGCAGACTTGTCAGACGTGCGAGAGCAGCCGGCGTCCAGTGCATGGTCGAGGGTCCGGGGCATGTTCCGATGAATGACATCGGGCACGGAGTACGCACCACGAAACAGGTATGCGATTTTGCCCCCCTCTACCTGTTAGGTCCGCTCGTCACAGATATTGCGCCGGGTTATGACCATATCACCGGTGCGATCGGCGGCGCAATCGCGGGCATGTATGGCGCGGATTTCCTCTGCATGCTCACTCCAGCCGAGCATCTCGCGCTCCCGACGATCGATGACATCAGGGAGGGGACGATCGTCACAAAGATCGCCGCCCACGCCGTCGATCTCGTGAAACCAGGCGTACGTGAGCGTGCGCTTGCGCAGGACCTGGCGATGGCACTTGCACGAAAGCACCTTGACTGGGATGCGCAGTTTGAGTGCGCAATCGATGGCGAGCGTGCAAGATCGATCCACGAAGCCAGGCTCAGCAGCGGTGATGCGTGTTCGATGTGCGGAGAACTGTGCGCGATCGAGGTGATGAAGAGAGCGCTGGAAGGGCGTCTTTAGGTGTTAGGTGAACATGAATTCACTTCACCAGTTCGAGGCGCTGTCCTTTGACCGCCAGTCTGCATGAACGCCTCGCAACGCCTCTGATGAGTGCCGAACTCATGTCGAGGGCTCTGGATAACCCTGCCATTGAGCGATTCCCCTTTTCAACCTCCTTCTCGATCGCATCGACCATTTCGGCGATTTCTACGTCGCTCTTGAATGTTATCATGATCAGATCGCTCATATCCTTGACCGAACATTGAAAATTCGCATGCATCTTCGAATAAGTCGTTGTATATTCCTTGTCTGGCGTCTTCCCTGGTTCCGGCATCCGCCACTGGCTTTCGATCAAGCCGCTCTTTCGCAGGATCTCGAGACTTGGCTTGACGTCCACACCGGTGCTCTCTGATAGTTCCTGTTCGGTCAGCCATCCATCAGATAATTTATCAAAAACCTCTTTGTGGGTATTCGAGCCGAAGGTTCGCAGCAACAATACTAAATCAGAAGGGTCGTTTACGAGTTTTGTTCGCTTTCCCATCGGCACTGCCATATTTAACTACCTATATCCTTGCCAGATTGTCCAGAAAAGCCCTCGCATCGGTCTCATCACCATGCACAAAAACAATATTCATTTCACTGTTCATTTCGATCACCATTTTGTCAAGCAACTTTCTTCTTGCACGAACCCTAATATTGTTTTCGGTGTACATGCGGCTTGCATCGCTGTAGTACAGATCGCGACCCTCTTCGACGCGGGATACCTTAAAACCCATTTTTGCCAGCGTATCGGCGATATTTGCCAGTGTAATATCCTCCTCGTATCGCCTTATGATCACATTGCACCTCTTTTGTTGGCAAATGTCCGAATAGATTTACGGGATTTAATATATCGGCTCAAGCTCATCTATGTGGGCAAAAGCATCATCGAGCTGTTTCTTTGATTGCTCCCGCTTGTCCATCTCAAAACGAATCGCATTCGCTGCAGTAGCGTACAATTTCTCAAGTTCTGGGACCGAATTCAGAGTGAATAGCGATAAAACCTTTGGTCTGCCCTTTTTAACAAGAACACCCTTGAAAACCTGTCCGACCTCCGTAGATAGCTCCTCAACGGTCTTGGTAATCAGATCGAGATCGAGATATTTCTTGTCACCCTTGATGATCAGCATCGCGCGGGCGCCTTCATCGTACACATTCGCAGGGAAGAGAAGCCCGCTAGGTTTGAAACTTCCGAGAATCGCAGACTTGATCGTGCCATCCTTGGTCGCCTCGTAGTAGCCCATGGTCCCGATACCGATTCCGCCGTTCATCACCGTCTTCAGATCGCCGAGATCGGTGACCATCAGCATCTCGCTGTTGAGCGCCTCAATCATGAACAGTACCCGCCTTGCGACCGTGGTGTTGATCTTGTCGTAAGCGGACTTGATGTCGCCAGCATATTTCTTCAGATACTGGTTATCCACAAGCAGTATCCCGTTGGGGCGCTCCTCGACGAGTTCCCGTATACAGAAAGCCGTATTCTGCATGAATATAGAACCTTCTTCTCTGAACGGGAGTACCATGATGCAGATGATCTGAGCATTGTATGCTTTCTTCAGTTCCTTCACAAGAAGCGGTGCAAATGAGGATCCGCTCCCGCCGGCAGCGGATGTGATGAGAAATATGAGCTCGAACGACCCTCTTTTGTCGATTTCGCTCATAATCTGCTCTTTGTTGTCCTCAAAAACTTTCTTTCCAAGTGTGCGGTTTGCACCGACGCCGTGAAGGTGTGGGACATGAAACCGATCCCGGGCAAGCGTGTCTGTCAGACCTTTTAGATCATTGATCGCTGTATTGACTGCGATCGTCTTGACCGACGCGGGAAATTTCTGACGCGAGTAATATTTTGCAAACGTACCGCCGCTTCCGAATGCCTCGCGATTGACCGCATCAAGCACCCGGTTTCCACACTGCCCGAGCCCGAGAATGAGTATGTTCAGCATATTTTTCGTCTCTTACCTAAAATGAATATTCTCTGCGTCTTTTTATGAGCCATAACAGTAATAAGAGTATCGGGATCGCTGCCAGAATATATATGTAATATTTATCAAAACCTGACCGCTCTGCCCAGAACTCGGCACTCGTGCTCGCTTCATCATCAGCCCACAGCACATCCATCTCGATTATGTGCTTTCCAGGCTCGTAAGCGATCAGCATGACCTCATACTCCTCGTAATCGCCGGGTTTGATCGATTCGTACACAGGATCGATCTCGCCATCCACCACACGCAGATCATCAGGCAGACGGCTCTTGGTGGTGACCCTGCCGGTGGTGGCGTTTCCGATATTATCGATCCTGATGGTCGCAGGGAATCTTTCGCCGCAGATCATGACATCGTCGCCAGACTCAATCGTGATCTTAATCTCGAGTTTTGGCACCGAAACCGCCTTTGCCGCGATCACGAGCACGCTGCTTGAGGATTCGGATGAATACGATGCGCCTGACTCGCTCTTGTAATTCAGCAGGGTCGGGGTCAGTTCGTACGTCCCTGGCTCGGCATCGACTATCTTGAGATCGTAACTGACCCGTTCTGTTGCTCCTGCCGCTATATCATCAAGGGTGGCAGGGCAACCCTCTTTGTACGTCCCTTTGATCGTTGGTTCGTCCAGATTGATCTCTTTGGCAGTCCCGTTACCATCGTTCTTGATCTTGAGCGTGACCTTGACCGTCTGACCCTGCTGCACACTGGAAATGTCAAGCGTTCTTGCAATCTCGAGTTTTGGCACAGTTACCGCTTCGGTCTCAGCCTCTTCGGGTTCAAACTCATAGTAATTGCTCACTCGCCATTCATCAGGTCCTTTGACTTCGAAGAAGACCGTCTTGCCCTGCACCGAGATCACCTCGATATATATAGAGATGCCGTCGCGAGTCTCGTATTTGAGCGGAGTATCGCCCTTGAATACTGTGTAAGTTTTTTCAGGCAACATATAACTCGATATACGGAACTTTGCAGAGTCAACGGTAGCTTCTTTCACCTCGACGACCTCTATTTTTATGTCATAGTTGATCTCTATCCCTTCGTTGACCCTCAGATACTGCCCAAATATTATATGATCTGTTGCCGTAGCCATCATTGAATATGCCAGCATAAAAAGAGTTGCGATCACCAGAATCCTGCCGCCATTCATTGATATCAGACTGCTATTTTATATTTTATAAACCTTGCGAAGAATGAGGCTGACGCCTATTTGTGGTAATTCAAGATGAACACAACCCACAAACCATTTGGGCAAACGCCCGGAAAGTCTGAGGTGGTAACGTCGGCACACCACACATCATGCAACAGTCCCGGTAAACTTATGTATCGATTATGTCCAGATTACACAATCACATTACAGTGTTTATGGCTTCCAAAATAACAGGAGATTTCGATGACCGATGGTATGGATTATCTGCACCGCACATTCATGGGACTCGGGACAGCAGTCAGCGAACTGTTCGGAAAATCGAGTCAGGAGCTGACAAACCTGTTCACTTCGTATATCGGTGATGAAATCGGCAAAATGCTCCTCGAGAAGGGGCTGGTGAGCAGGGATACGCCGATGCCAGAGTTGATCGAGATTCTTGCACGCGAGCTTGAGTTCGGAGGGCGATTCGAGATCACCGCGGACAGCGATTCGGTCACTCTCAAGATCATGGACTGCAATGTCTGTCCGACGAAGTTTGGAGGCGCGACCTTTGAGACGTCTGTATGTCCGATTCCCGGAATCATCAGGGGCGCCATCGATGCCGTGAAAGGTACAAGCGGCGAGGGTTATGCAAAACTCAAGCCGGGGGAGGGGTGTGAGGTGATAGCAATGATCGAGGAGGTGGAATCATGACCGAGGAATGGCGGAAAGAGGCTGTGAATTATGTTGTTTACAATGCGATCTCCTATGCATTCGAGCGGGCGGTGAAGGAGACGCTTGGAGATGGGGCACCAATCCTGCAGACCACTATGGTGCCGCTGGTTGGCGTTGATCTGGTTGCTGCTACTGAAAAGGAGCTTGGAATCGGGTTTAAACCAGGAAAGCCCATGCCTGAGTTCATAGAGGATCTTGCACGGCTGCTTGTCGGGCTCGGTGTTGCTGACGAGATACACTGCGTGACCGATGAAACCAGAGTCAGGTGTAGCGTAAAAAACTGCATCAACACACTCGCACTGAAGTACCTGTGCGAGAAAGGAATCGAATCGTGTGTCCTCTGCCCGCCTGGCTTCTATGCAGCCTCAGCTGCCAGAAAGGTTTTTGGAGATGAGTTTCAGATAAGAATAACGAACACGACCGCAGAACTCGGGGACTGTGTGGTGACCTTTGAGTTGATCGAGTAGGTGAAACGAATGCCTGAAACCAAGAAAGAAAGACTTGACAAGATTCTCTCCAGATTCGGAGAAGTCGGACAGATCAGGGCGGTCGGCGTCGTCTCCAAGGAAGGGTTGCTGATCACGTCGCGTATGCCTCCTGAGATGAATGAGCGGATCGTTGCTGCGCTCTGCTCCACGATCATGGCGAGCG
>DTYY01000195.1 GCA_012961645.1 Methanosarcinales archaeon
CGACGATCTATACCATCGGAACAACGCCGCCAAGGCAGAAGGCTAGCATCAGAACGAGCAGCATCGAAATGCAGCATCTCCTCATCGCATGGATCGCGATAGCGTTTGCGTTTGCGTATGTGTTTGTGCCGCGGGGTAGCACACTGCAGGACCGGTTCATCGTATCCCTCTTTACGGTCGGGGTGGGGTTTCTGCTGCACGAACTCGCGCACAAGGTTGTTGCACAGCGATATAACCTCTGGGCAGAGTTCCGGATGAGCCCCACGATGCTAATGCTCGCAGTCGGGCTGGCATATCTGTGGGGCGTGCTGCTTGCTGCGCCCGGTGCGGTATACATATCTGGATCATACATCACCAGCAAGCAGAACGGGCGCATCGCCGCAGCAGGTCCGCTCACGAACGTCATTCTGGCGACGATTTTTCTGCTGATATCCACACAAAGTTTCTTTCTCGAAGAATTGGGAAGGTATGGGTGGTATGCCATAGTGCTCGGCGTGCAGATCAATCTCTGGCTCGCTGCACTGAACATGATCCCGTTCAGTGTTTTTGACGGCAAGAAAGTATTTGCGTGGAGCAAAACCGTTTTTGCCGGGTTGTTTCTTCTGATTATTCTGATGTGGATCGTTGCCGGCACGATGTTATAGATCAAGCTTCAACCCTTGCCAGCACTCCAATTTAAAATAGGGCTCAAACCGTAAAAATTTTATATATAATAAAAAATAAAAGGGGATTTTACTCCCCCTTCACCTCTTCATAAAAACTCGTGTCGAAGAGATCATCCGCAGTCAGCAGCCTGTCAACATATCCAAGCTCATAGTCGACCTCTGCAAACTCAAGGGCGCATCCAAGCTCGAGGTTCGATCGCTGATCCATCTGCCGTCCCACTGTTCGAAGGAGTACAGGACTTTATCGGCATCAAAGCCGGTTTTTTTTGCAAATATCTCAGCAGATTCGTTCGGATTCTCAATCAGATACTCAGTCGCCTTGATATGTATGCGTACGATCTCCCTGACCATATCCGGATGGTTCTCGATCAGTTCGTCGCTGACGAGCAGGCAGCAACATGCATGGTCCTGCCACATCTCGCCCGAACTGGCGACGGTTCTGCCGTTACCATCAAGTTCGATGATTGCAGGTCCCGGATGCGGCAGAAATACGCCGTCCACTGCTTTTGACGAAATCGCGGCTATCGCATCGCCTGGTCCCATCGGCACGATCTTGACATCGTCGATGCTGACGTTGTTATCCATCAGGAATTTCTTGAGTACGCCATCCTGGATCGATCCAGGCGGAAACGTTGCGATCTTAAGCCCGCGAAGATCGGCTGGCGAGGTGTAATTGTCTGCAATCTCGGGTCTGAGTACAAGACCAGAGCCCTGCACCTGCACTCCTGCCACGATCTTTGCCTTGAGTCCCTGTGCAATCGCCGTGATCGGTGGTGCAACACCAACATAAGCGATATCGAGGTGGCCTGCCATCATGGACTGCATCTCAGGCGGTCCAGACGGGAACGAATACTCAGTGACCTCTGTGATCCCGAACTTGGCGAGATCGTCCTTCCACCATCCCTTCTCCAGCGCAATCATCGCTGCGATCTGGTGGGTGCTTGGCTGGTATCCGATACGAAGATGCGTTATCTGCTCCGTTTCGGGTGCAACTCCCCCATCATCCGGTTTTTCATCGACACACCCGGAAAAAGCGGCGAGCATCAGCACCACTGCCAGTATTGTCAGTATTTTCCTCATTTTAACCTCCTGTTCCTTAACTATTACCTAAGATCCCGACCTTCAGTCAATATCCGGTCATCCGAGCCAGTTCCATGCTTGTAGATTTATCGGATGTTCCTGGCTCAACGATGAATACATAGTTGCCATTCGACCAGACATAGCCGTACCTGATGTCACCGTCCTCTATCGGCGGTCTGGTCCGGACCTCTGTTGCCTCGTGCCCGTTGAAGTTCACCTTCGCGAATCTGGAAACCGTCCGCGCAGGCGGGTTTTCAAACTTTGGCTGATTCTTGTAGTTTCGGGCAGCGTTTGCTGCATTCACCGAATCGGCACACTCGATGACGGTCACAGTCACGTCGGTATACTCACCTTCAGCAGAATAGACCCCCTGAACCGCGTCTGTTATCTCACCGACGCCCAGGCTTCCGGAGACCATCGATGCGGCTTCTTTTATTATATCCACCGTTCCTTCGGTGTTCACGTCGATCACAGCTCTAAGTGCAAGTGATTCAGGAAGATCACCTCCTGGAATCATATCTGCTATGGCAGGCGGAGTTTCAGGTGTCGCGGTAGCAGTCGGTGTCGGCGTTTCAGTGTTTGAATCATCAGGTATGATGCATGCGGATGCAGCAATTGCCACAATCAATACCGCTATCGGTAGTATGCTCTTCATAGTTCAACCTCCCTTGTCAACACTTCTCTCCTCAATGAGTTGGATGACGTCATCATGATCGCTGATCTTCTCAAGTTCACTCTCTCTGATCAGCACGGTGCCGTCGATGTGCGTGTGCCGGCAGCTTCCTTTCACGATGTACAGCGACTTTGTGCCCGCAACACAAGAGATACTACTCATCAGACGGGCGTTTCTCACCATCGTCCGGTTGTATGTGTTAAGCCCGGTCAGCAGCGTGTTATGCTCTTCATCGTCCGATATGGCATTGAAAGGTGCCTGTTTTGCAGGAAACACGATGAATCCAAGCGGCGTGAGGAGCAGCGAAACCTCGCTTTGAGCATCTCGTTGAACATCCTGCTGATCCCCCTGTTCGTCTCTCTGGATCTGATCGTCCCCAGTTGATGGAAAGATCCTGACAGGACAGATCAACTCAATATCAAGGATCTCTTCGAGACGGAGAGCCACATCGATCGATGCATCCATCTCCCCGTCCTCGTATTTGCTGATCGTTCTCCGCGATATCCCGAGTTTGGTTGCGAGTTCCCCGAGTGAAATCTTTCTTCCGGTGCGGATACTGCGCAGCCTTTCGCCATCAATGCTGATGCATAGCCCGCCTGGCGCCGCATAAACCAGCGGCGGGACTCCTTCGATCAGGCAATCGTGCAGCGTTGCAGGATTGATCGAAGGGATTCCGTGTCTGAAGTATGCCACGCCATCCTCGAGCATCCTGCTGCGTGACTTGCTTCCGATGACAAGCGGCCTTCCGTTCAGACGATCAGACAGGGATTGCATCTCGTGCGCTGCTGCTGCATTCAGGCTGTCGATGTCAGAGAGTGTGCGGAGCAACAGCAGGATCTTGTTGTTCCGCGCAGCCAGATCAAAGCTCCGGGGGCGGGTATTACAACGATCCGAAAGCACGAATCCGGCTCTGGTCAGGATTTCGATAACTCGGAGCGTCAACAACTCTTTGTTCATCAGGATTTCGTATACCGCACCCTCGATATAAAGGTTTGCTGCTACCCTCGAGCTTTCTGGACAATATTATTCTGCCGGCAAACCTGTGAGCTCACCCACTTGACACCTCAGAAATCACATCGTGAAGTTTATAGTCCTTGAAATCGAAGACATTCCTTACCAACAGTATCAGCTTTAAGCAGGGCATGATTCTTATCAAGGAACAACATGGCCAACTGAAACTGAAAGTTATAACATTTACTCATGCCAAAACCGACAAAAAACAGTCTCATAACCATTCCCTGGCAAAAAAGGAAAAAGATCGTGACAAAACAGATTCCACGCCTTACTGCTATTGCAATGCTACTGCTGGCTCTGCTCATATCGCCGCCGGTATGCAGCGCATCTGTCGTCTATGTGATTGAGGTGGGCGACATGATCACGGCAGGGACAGAGATGATGATCAGCCACGGAATCGATCATGCAACCGAGATCGATGCTGAGGCAGTATTGATTGAACTTGACACGCCGGGCGGGCTTGTTACATCGATGGAAGGTGTCGTGTCGAGTATAGAGAACTCGCAGTTACCCGTGGTCACGTTTGTGCCACAGGGTAAACGTGCGTTCTCTGCCGGCGCTTTCGTCCTGCTTTCGGGGCATATCGCAGCAATGGCGCCTGGCACAGCCACAGGAGCGGCAACGCCGATCGAGATAACGGCGACGGGTGCAACAGCGGCAGAGAACAAGACGATCAACGCTTACTCTGCAAGGATGCGTGGAATTGCTGAAAATCGAAACCGTTCGGTGGAGACTGCAGAGCAATTCGTCACAGAAGGGCTTTCTCTGACCGCAGATGAAGCGCTGGACCAGGGCGTGATCGATTTGATCTCCACAGACCGAAGCGATCTTTTCAATCGCATCGATAACCAAACCGTGAACATATCGGGGCGTTTAATAACGCTGCACACAAAAGAGGTGGTCTTTGTCGAAGAAGAGCCTTCACTGGCGGTTTCGATTATTGATATCCTCAGTAATCCGCAGATAGCTTTTGTGTTGTTTCTGATCGGGATGTACGGAATAATCTATGGGCTCGCATCACCTGGTACGTACGTTCCTGAGATGACCGGGGCGATAGCGATGATACTTGCGCTGTATGGGATGGGGCTGTTCTCGGCCAGCACATTCGGCGCGATATTAATCGTTGCAGCCATAATACTCTTCATAGCAGAGGCTCTCACACCGACATTCGGTGCGCTGACACTCGGCGGCGTCGTCTGCCTGATCATGGGGGCGCTTATGCTACCGCAGGAGCCGTTTCTGCCAGCAGACTGGGTCACCGGCTTCAGACGCACCGTCTTTGCGGCGGCGATCCTCTCGGCAGGAATCGTCGTGCTCGGTCTCGGGCTTGTGCTGAAGGCGAGGGTACGGAAACCGACGACCGGGAAGGAGGAACTGATCGGCAAGTTCGTCAGGGCAGAGACCGACATCGGTCCTGAGGGCGGTGGCACCGTGAAAGTTCACGGCGAGATATGGAGGGCATCTGCAACCGAACCGGTGCAAAAAGGGGAGATGGTGGTGATAGTGGGTATAGACGGGCTTACTCTGATTATCGAGAAGAAATGAGCAGGAGGATTTGGGCGAACGAAACTTTTCGAAAAATCCCATCACCTTTTTATCCGTGTACGCCGTTTATAATAACGATGTATCCGTTTGTAGATGTTATTTTGAAACTTGAGAAGAGGTCTCGAAGATATCGATTCTACCGGAAGCTATTAAGTCTGATTGTGTTCTTTCTGCTCTGTTATGCACTGCTGCTCTATCTCAGTCTGCCTGTCATCTTTGCACGGTATAGTTCCCATGATTTTGTGATGCTCGGACACTCAGCCGAAGTTGTTTCGGACAGCTAGCCGATGTACGGTCGGACAATTTGAATAAATATCGGCTGGATATTTAGAAGTAGAAGATTC
>DTYY01000196.1 GCA_012961645.1 Methanosarcinales archaeon
CCGCCGCACCTCACGTCAGCATATCTCGATTGCGCCCACCGCCGCCTGCAGGATCATCAGCGCATCAAGCGGTGTGACCTGTCCGTCCCTACTCACATCAGCAGCAGGATCGTTCGGGCGGCTGCCTGCTGCGATCTCAAGCGCAATCACTGCATCTGCAATCGCAATCTCGCCATCGCGGTTGACATCACCGCAAAGCGCTCCAATGACAACGCTGCCATCGTTTACCGTGGTCGATACGGCAGTACCGTTTATATCGCCGACGATGACACTGGAAAGGTCGAGGAGTGATGTCCCATCAACCGTTTTTGCAGTCATCTGAATCGTTGCAAAGAATCCTTGCGATGAGACAGTTGCTCCAGGGGTTGTGATTGCTCCTGCTACGCTGTTAATCGTTCCAGCAGCGTTGTCTATTGTACCTGGACTGAAGAACGTGCTCGCACCGTCCTGGTTCAATAGATCGTCCTCGGTCACACTCTCTGCACTGACAAGCGAAGCGTCAAAGCTCAGATCGAACTGGGCGCCTGCAACCGATCTATCCGGGTTTATGGTGACATTTATCGTGAATGTTTCTCCCTTGGCTACGTTCTGTGTGGATGGAGAGACACTTACGAGGGTTTCTGCAGATGCCATCCCTGCCAGTCCGGATAAGAGAGATAGGGATAAAATCCCTATCAAGATATACTTCTCTCTGTTCTTCATGATTCAACTCCTCATGGGCAGGGTCCCCAGTGTTGCCCTATCACGATCATATCCAGGACGTTGATCTCACCATCCTTGTTGACGTCTTCTGGAATCCAGCCTGGAGTTCCTGTTTCTCCCCAGTGCTGACCCACCCGAATCATGTCAAGCACGTTCACATTTCCATCGCCGTTCACATCACCGATGCATGTTGTTATGGTGACGGTTCCATCGTTTACCATGATCGATACAGCAGTCCCGTTTATATCGCCAACGATGACGCTGGAAAGGTCAAGTGGTGATGTTCCTCCGACCGATTTTGCAGTCATCTGGATCGTTGCAAAGACTCCTGGTGCTGATACCGTTGCTCCTGGTGTCGTGATCACCCCTGCTACGCCTGCAATCGTTCCAGTGGTGTTATCTATCGTGCCTGGGCTGAAGTGTGTGCTCGCACCATCCTGGTTCAACAGATCTCCCTCTGTCACACTCTCTGCACTGACAAGCGAAGCGTCAAAGCTCAGATCGAACTGAACGCCGGCTATCGGCTCTGCCGGATCCACGGTCACATTCACGGTGAACGATCCCGGATAAACATTCTGAGATGGTGGTGTGATGTTTACGATTGTCACGTCCACTTCTCCACAGCTTTCCGGTGTTTGTGCCCGATAATTGTTGTACACGTCCCAGTTATTGGTCTCAACCGCAGGCACGGTAGCATCGTCGTTTACGTTTGTGATGTGGTACGTATGTTGATTCCAGATGCATCTGGCTTCTGGCCAGCACTCGTCATTGCCGTAGACCTCGATTCCTGTGTTGCCAGCAAAAGCGTAGTTGTTGACAGCAAAGACGATCTCGACATGGCCGTCGCTGTCAACATCCACGATGACTGGCTGTTCGATGAGCGTTCCTGAAGGACCCGGAGTCTTGAAGAGGACTGCTCCATCACTTCCTCTGAAGATACGGTGGTATAACTCGTCACTGTAGATGATCTCGCAGCTTCCATCAGAATCGAAGTCGAAGGCTGAAGAGCCGGCAGCCCGCGAGCTGTGATCTCTGATCTCTGCCATCCACTTTATGCTACCATCCGTCTCGAATGCAACATAGTAGTCGTATCCGCCGACGCCGATCTCAAGTTCACCATCTCCATCGATATCTGCAACGACAGGCGGTCCGTTTCCACGAGCGGGCATTGCAACAGGACCCCATTTCAGCGTACCGTCATGCTCCTTGAGCGAGACGTTATCGCCGCCAACGACCACGATCTCTGGATATGGGTCTGAATCGAAGTTTCCTATCGCTGGTCGTCCGGCAGGAGAACTTGTCCAGTAGATGCTTCCGTTGTATCGATATGCTGCAGAGCCTGTCACAACCTCTGGCATCCCGTCATCGTCGAGGTCAGCTACAGCAGACGCATAACTTGAGCCTGCTGTGCCTGTCCAGCGAACCGTACCATCGTTGTTGAAGACGGTTCTTCCTGCAATGATCTCGGGTGTTCCATCCTGATCGAGATCAGCAACAGCCACAGCAAGCCTGCCCACCCTGGTGGTACTGTTCCACTTGAATGATCCATCATGCTCAAAGCAGATGATCTCGCTTGAGTTCTTGCTCACGAGGATCTCTGGCATCCCGTCATCGTCGATGTCGGCTACAGCAGGCTCAGCGCCTGCCTGGACCCTGTACTCGGGATCGGTGACGCTGAAGAGTTCACTGCCGTCATCACCGCTTATGGCGCGGATTATTCCACCAGCCAGCCAGCTACGGTTGAAGGTGCTGAAGATGATATCAGGGATACCATCACCATTTAGGTCGGCAGCCACCGGCGCCAT
Organism: Methanosarcinales archaeon; assembly: GCA_012961645.1. Classification (GTDB taxonomy): domain Archaea; phylum Halobacteriota; class Methanosarcinia; order Methanosarcinales; family Methanogasteraceae; genus Methanogaster_D. The sequence continues at coordinate 2,508 of DTYY01000196.1, forward strand.
CATCACCTGATTGTAATTCGGCTCAACGGTGGTGCTGTTCCACGTCCATTCAAGTTTGGGTCTTCCAGCCATAACGGTCGCTATATCTTCATCGTAGACCACCTCGCCAGTCTCCGCACATACAGCCTTTACCTCCTGCGTGTTCACGTCTATACCACACCTGATCACTCTGGCATCAAATTCTATTGTGATCGTCTTGCATGGCTTGAGAATCCGGTCCGGGAACTTCCAGACAACCGTACGAATGCCCACAAACGCAGGATCAACCGTTGCATTGTCTGCGTACTCGAGGCTCTCTGAGAGGACGTCTGTTACCATGATCTCGGTTAGATCACAGCATGTTCCGTTGTTGTGGATCGTACAGTTGAACCTCACGAGATCCCCGATCTCTGCAGTGATAGCGTCCACCCATTCTCCGGTTTCTGGATCCATGACCTTCTTCTCAACGTCTATACCAGGATCGCACACGATCCACACCTTATAGTCCTCGACCTCACCGTCAGGAGCCAGTCCCTCAAACGAGAGGCTCTGCAACTTGCTGAATCGGAAGCGGGCAAACATACTCCCTGGTATTGTTGCAGCAGGCACACTGAAGTTGAGTACGTTTGGACCTGTGACCAGAGGCTGGTTTGCGAAGATCTGCTCGCCAGGATCAGCCCAGCTCCTGTCAGCATTAAAGTCGATCCAGCCCTGGAGTAGACCAGGTGCACTGGCGGTGACTGTGACCGTTGCTGGCTTGCCCGCGACAAGTGGGGTATTGAAGACGACACCATTCTCATCATCGTTGCCATCGTTGTCATCGCCAAGGGCGTTTGAGTCGGGCTGACCGTCAGGCTCAGGATCGATTGCGTCGTGGTAGTCAAGCCTCACCCGCCGGTTCGTCTCAAACGAAAGAGCGATGCTTGAGTTGTCTGACGAATGCATGCGCCACTCATCCATCCCTGTCTCTGCGATGGCGTTTGTAAATTCTCCGATCATCGTCCACGCTCCATCCAGTGATCCGAATGCCATGCCGTCTGTGCAGCATGGCCACCACCTGTGTCTGCTGTCAAAGATCGTTCCTCCGCCGCTCACAGTGACGCTCTCTCCGGGATCATCCAGAGCAAGCACTCCTGCTGTGTCGCCTGCAAGTGTCCAGTGCATGGTGGTGTTGCCACCACTGCCATCGACTGGCTTGTCATGGACGACGAAGAGCGAGAGCCCATCGGTCGTATCTGCAAGGAAGAGGTGAGAACGGTCGGATGTAAGCGTTGGTGCAGGACCGTTGAAGGATGCACCGTATGGTGTACCATACTGGTAATATCCGGAAGTTGAGAGGTTGGTTGCGTAAGGAGAGACGTACCCGAGAATGTTGGCGTCAAAGTCGCCAGCTCCGGGGCTCGATTCCTGCGAGACCCGAACCGTGGGACCGAGATAGAACCCTGGAACGATCACATGCCTGGCACCGTTGCTGCTCGAAAGCGTGGGATAGCCGGGCGCGGTCGCACCATCCGGCGCATCACCCCAGTCAAGCTCCTCGAATGTCAGCATAAATGCCATATCAATCGAGTCACGCTCCAATCCATGGTAAGGATGTTCAGGCGGGTATCGCAGTTCCTTCCAGATCCGTGGCAGTTCGCTGCCGCGGTCCCAGACAGCATCATCCATGAAGTGGCGGGGCCACTCTCGCGTCTTCCAGCCAAACTCACCTTGCTCGGTCTTGACGCTTATGTCGAGCCAGTAGATGATCGGATTCTCCACGGTCCCCATCTGTTGGAATGCTTCGTCCGGCTTGATCTGGATGTCGTACCGCCACACCTGGGTGTCGCCGCCCTTGATCAGCTCACCGCTTGCAGGGTCCCACCACCACTCACCCGGGTCAACGGGCATCACATAATACAGCATCTCCTTAAACTCATCCGGACCGAAGTCGCGCTCCCACAGCAGTTTATCAGGCTTTGAGAATCTGTTGTATGGGTCTGATCCGCCAGCGCCTGCCGGATCATCGCTGTGGATGCTCAGGCGAATGTTTCTGATCTCACCCTTCTCGTCATACTTCCACGAGCCCCAGAAGTGCACGTCTGTCAAGAGGCTCGGGGATATGCACTCGAAATCGTCAGCTATGGTGCGCATCTCATCGACCCGGATGTCGATTCCATTTGGCGTCAGGTCTGGTAACTGAACCCACTTGGTATTGTGAGGCTGCGCCTGGATCCATACCTCATAGTCCTCAACCTCACCGTCAGGAGCCGGTCCCCTTGGGGTCAGTCCGCCCTTGCTGCTGATTCGGAAACGGGCGAAGGTTTGATCAGGGGTCGCGGTGTCTGGCACTGTGGTTGTGACGGTGTTCTTTCCATCAGACAGGTACCCTGAGTGAATCTGCTCCTGTGGATGCTCCCACAGGTGATTGCCATTCCAGTCGATCCATGCGTCGACGTATCCGCCTCCACCGTTGACCTCAATTTCTATCGAGGCTGGCTGACCCTGCTGGAGGATCGGAAGAAAGACGCCGTCCTCGTCGTCGATGTTGTTGCTGTCGTCACCCAGTGCCACGGGATGTGGCTGACCGTCTGCTTCAACGTCCGGCATCGTTGCGCCGAGCCGGGGGGCTCTTGCCGTTCCTATCGCATGGCTGGCGCCTCCACGGATGGCGCGTGTGGGATACCCGCCACTCAGGCTATTCGGAAACTCGGGCGCATCGCCCCAGTCGGAGTCTGCTTTCTCCTGGACCGTGATCATCACATCTGCCATGCTCCTTGCCATGCCGTCGTAGGCGAAGTATGTGAAACTATCAGGACCGGTGTAGCCGGCATCAGGCGTGTAGCTGAAGGTGCCGTCTGCGTTCTGGGTCACCGATCCATGGACCGGGGAACTGCCCGGAAGGGCGGTCAGCGGATCAGGGTCGACATCGTAGTCATTGACCAGCACGTCGATTCTGTTGTTTGCGCTATCCATTGCGACGGTCAGTTGATCGTCATAAGCTTCGGGCGGATCGTTGATGCTTCGCACCCTGACTGTCACCGTCGCCATATCAGTGTTCTGAGCGCTATCAGTCATAGAGTAGGTGAACTGATCGCTGCCATGGAAGTTTGGTCCTGGCGTGTAGATGACCTTCCCCTGCACAAGCGATGTCGCACCATGCTGGGGCTGACCGACACCGGTGACAACAAGCGCTCCTTCGCCCGAGTCGTTAGCAAGGACGTCTATTGCCACGTTCTGGTCGTCCTCGTCGATTTCAATTACGTCGTCAACAGCTTCGACCTTTTCCGATTTCATGACAATCGAGATCATCGCCCGATGATCAGAGACTGTTGCCATGTCAACTGCCCGAATCGTGAAGGCATTAAATGCACTTGCCTCTTCGGCAGCATTCATGATAGCAGGCGGCGTCCAGACGACACTATCTCCATACCGCAGCATGGTTTCGCCTGGAACAACAGGCACACCATCCTTGATCAAAGATCCGCTCTCCACCGTCTCAATACGGAAGTACGTGGCACCCGGGACATCCGGCTCCCAGTGTATTGCCTGGGCGAGGAGCATGTCATGTGTGATGATCACAGGCTCCCAGGGTGGGACAAATCTCATAACCCGGTATTTCTCTATGATGATCGGCGGCCAGTTGTATCCCCCTGCGAAGATCGGGAAGTTTGCGTCTGAAGCAGCCCATGGATGCTCCTTCCCCCACGTATATGTCCCTTCGTTGTCAGGATACGTGCCGCGTGTGAAGGCGTAGGGGTCGTGGTCATGCGCATAGACATAAGCGTCATGAGTGTTTTCATAACCGAGATTGAGAGCGTCAGCGAATGCGCCGGCGAAGCCATCACCCCAGCTGCTTTCATAATGATTGGTTGCCGCACAACCGAATGCAGATGTTGTCAGTGGCAGCAGGTCATCCAGCATCCCGCCAGCAAAGCACTGGGTATGAACCACCGTGGTGTGTCCTGCTCCCGCCTGATTTAACCAGTCTTCCAGATCGTTATCAGCAGTGGAGTCGCCCCAACCAGTGAGAACCTCCTCGCCAGTGGTTGCAGGGGCATTGCTGGTCCCACCGCCGTGGTCAAATGCATAGAAGAGGAGATGGTCATTGCCATCCACACGGGCAGCGAGCGTGGTTGTCAGTACTGATTGCAGATTGGCTCGTGTCCCGGGTAGAACAGTGGTGCCATTGATGGCATAGGACATGTCTGAATTTATCCCGTCCGACCGGTCTACTGCCGGATCTGTGCCATCGGCATACAGCACCCAGATATTGTCTGGAGCAAGATCGTAGTCATCCACCAGCGTTTCGTACATCTCTTTTATGTTGTTATAATAGCGGGCATGGTTGCTGCCGGGTCCTGCCCCGCCGCTGAATAGCAGAGCGTAGTTGTCACTCTCGCCGAGCAATTCCACCACCAGCCCATAATCAGCCATGATCATGCCGATGTCAGCGGCACAAACCCGGACGAAATAGGACTCGCCAGCCAGAGTATCCCACTTTATGTGCTCGCTCCCTGCTCCTGTCTCAGAGGTGGCGAGCAGATTCTCTTCGGAATCGTAGAGCTCAAGCTTCAGACTGCCAATCTGACCATCAAAGTTGGCATTGAAGTTTACCGGACCGTCATTCAGTGCTGCCCACTCAAACCAGTCCTCATCGCTTTGCTCGTGAATTCCCAGTCCTGACCTGTCCTGGTTAAGACAGCCCAGATCAAGTGCAGTGGCAAAGTCGTCATTGGGCTCAAAATGATCCGGTCCTGCCTGCTGGATCAAGAACTTATGATCCTCAACCTCGCCATCCTGGGCTCTGCCCTCGTACAATGGTGCGGGCAGTACCGATGCCAGAGGGATAGTGCTGAATCTGAAACGGGCATAACTGCTGCCCGGCTTTGCATCGCCCGGGACGTGGATCCCATGTGCAGAGGGTCCTGCCGGGATGGGCAGGTCGGAGATGACGTACTCACCCGGATCGTCCCAGTCACCGTCAGCATTCCAGTCGAACCATGCGTTCAGGTAGCCAGTAACGCTGGAAGTCACCTGGATGCGGGTTGTTGCGCCTGCACGAAACGGCGGGATTGCAACACCATCCTCGTCATCAGTGCCGTCGGTGAAATCATCTCCGGTGGCGCTGATACTCGGCTGTCCGTCTACGTCCGCCTCCACCCACCTGCCAAGGCAGATACCCGGATTGATTGTGTGACACGCACCGTTGTTGATCACAAGCGTTGGATATCTCGGATCTGGTGCATCGCCAAAGTCAAGCCCAAAAAACTGCTCAGAGATCAGCATGAATGCCATATCGATCTGCTTTTCGGACGAATGATCCAGTTCCTCCCACCACTCACCTCCTTCCAAGCCGCGGACAGCATTGTCATTCCAGTGATCCTTGGAGGTCTCCCAGCCCCAGAACCACTTTTCTTCGGCGGGTTTGGCTCCGATATCCAGCCAGTATATTCTGCCCTCTTCCTGTTCAAAAGGCTCTTCCAGACGAACGATGTAGTAGAACTTATGCTCCCACCAGATAGTGCCAGCTACATCTGTGTGAGGCACTGAATCCCAGTAGCGTTCCTTAACATTATCAGAGTCCACCCAGACCTCTCTGAGAAGTTCTCCAGGATGGCTCCATGGCATATCAGGATCAACACCTGCTGGCACATCGTTGTGGAAACTGAGCTTGAATCCAGAAACGCCAGGGGTCTGAGGAAGCAGTTTCTCAGGCGGACCCGGGTTGTCCTGCTCCCAGTGTCTCTCTCCCTCGATGCTCAGATAAGAGCCCCAGAAGTGGACCTCGGTTACTGCTTTGCCGTCTGTGCATAGCCAGTCATCAGCAACAACCGGATCCTCTGGAAGGGAGAGGATATTTACACCATCTGCCATGTCAGGGAACTGGAGCCACTTTATCGGACCCTCGCTGGTTGTAAGCTCAAATGCCATGTCTATGGGCTGTTTTGTCCATGGGTGCATGATCAACTCCCACTCTGAATCATCCGGGTCTGTGTACCATCCCTGTACAGCAAAATCGTTCCAGCGGTCCATGGAACTCTCCCAGCCCCATGGAAACTCGGGATCACGAGGTACGGCTGCGATTGAAAGCCAGTAGATCCTGTCCCGCTTCTGCCTGAAAACCTCTGGAAGATCCAGGTCATACCTGTACTTATGTTCATAGCTCTCCCATGGCGATAATATGGAGGCTACATAAGTCTCGGTAAAGTCATCCACCCAGACCTCATAGAGGAGCTTATCCGGGCGGCTGAATTCATCTGGAGTGGTCGAAGGAGCGTCCGAATAGATCTGTATCCTGAACTTCTCCACCCCTGGTGGATCACCTGGTGGGGTCTCTACATCCTCTTTCCAGCCAGGATAGGAGCCCCAGAAGTGAAGATCAGTGACCGGGCTCCCGTCCAGGCAGAGCCAGTCATCTGCCACTGTTATTCTCTTTTCTTCGGTGGGAATGGAGATAACATTGATCCCACGTACCATATCCGGTCTCTGCTGCCATTTGATCGGCTCCAGAGGCTCTGGCGTCTCAGAGGGCACGGTCAGTTCAAATGCCATATCCACGGTCCTGTAATGCTCCTGATACCACGAAGGCAGCATTTTTGGTGCGATCTCTTCCCAGTAATTATTGTCAGACCAATATCGGCAAGCATCGTCATTCCAGTGGCTGTTGGAGGTCTCCCAGCCCCATGGGTACTTGTATTCTTCTGGCATGACAGCAGCGATGGAGATCCAGTAGATGGTACCCTCTATCTGATCAAATGGTTCAGGAAGATCGAGGCTATAGTAGAATTTATGTTCGTACCCATCAGGGTGCTTGATTGATGCAACGTACATCTCTTCAAACTCCACCAACTTTGTTTCATAGAGAAGCGCTCCCGGGCGACTCCATGGTATATCTGTATCGACTCCGGCGGGCACATCTTCATAGATCCTGATCACAAATCCCCTGACCATGGGCAGGGTCAACGGCGGGTTTGGGTTCTCTGCTTCCCATCCGATGTAAGATCCCCAGAAGTGAACGTCCGTAAGCGGTCTTGGGTCAACACATTTCCAGTCATCAGCGACAACTGGCTCTACCTCTATTGATCGAATGTTCACGCCATAGTCCATGTCCGGGGGCTGTCTCCATTTGACAACCGAATCGGACACATCTGTATATGTTTCGTCATCTGCCCACACCACTCCGGCGGACAGCATGAGTATCGTAATCACTATCACACTCAACAATATATTCTTATGCGGCATATTTATCACCTGTTACATATTCACACGATCCTTGCACACGTGATCTGCACGATCGCAACACCCCTATACCATACACCTCTATGCCAATATGACGGCACTGTCATGAAACTCAAGCGGTGCTGCACCCTTCGATAGACTCATACAGCCATACAGACCCGATCATGAGCACTACTTTGGCATTCGTCGACTGTACTTAAGCCTTCCGGTAAATTTCATTAAATTATAATTATTGATAATGACAGTTTTAGCTACACCCATATACCAAGTAGCCATCAACAACTTCATCGCTGCCAGCATCGCCCAGAACAAGAATGAACCGGCGGTGCAAACCATCCGGGTCTCAATTCTCCAAAGCCGCGGCCTGCAGAACTCAGAAGGCAAAACTGTGGAGATAGACATGCTTTTATGAATCAGAAACAAAACACGAAACAACAGAACCAAAGGACCCCATAATGAAACTACATCGACCACGAGGCACCCGCGACTTCACCCCCGCGGACGCAGAGAAGCGCAGATACATCGAGAACCGCATGAGAACGATCGCAGAGAACTGGGGATACGTTGAGATTATAACCCCGACATTCGAGCACACCGAGCTCTTCACGATCAAATCAGGTGAAGCGATCGTTGAAGAGTTGTACGCATTCAAAGACAAGGGTGGTAGAGAGATCGCTCTTCGCCCCGAACTGACCGCACCAGTGCTCCGTATGTATGTAAACGAGATGTCGGTATCACCGAAGCCAATCAGGCTCTACTACTTCGAGAACTGTTTTCGGTATGAACGCCCGCAGAAAGGGAGGTTTCGGGAGTTCTGGCAGTTTGGCGTCGAGCTGATCGGAAGCGATCGCGCAGAGGCAGAAGCAGAGACGATCGCGCTTGCTGCTGCCCTCATGTCAGATATCGGAATTGCAGCAGACCTCCGCATCGGGCATCTCGGCGTCGTCCGCGGACTGCTCCGGGATCTGGATGCAGTGGAACAGGCAGAAGCGATGCGGTTGATGGACAAGAAGGATATCGACGGCATTGAATTACTGTTGCAGGGCAATTCCAGTGCAAAGGAGCGTTTACTCGCCTTAATCGACGCAGACCTTGACGAGGCGCAGGCGATCACCGATGGTGCAGAGTCACTTGAAGAGCTCGGGCAGACCCTCGCCGTGCTGGACCACTATGGCATCGAATATGATGTCGATTTCGGGATCGCACGGGGGCTTGACTACTACACTGGCATGGTCTTTGAGATGTATGCATCCGGACTTGGCGCGCAGAACCAGATCTGCGGCGGTGGCACATACCGGCTTGCGCAGCTCTTCGGTGGCAGCGAGACACCTTCATGCGGCTTTGCGATCGGATTTGACCGGGTGCTTGATGTATGCAGAATTGAGCCGCCGGGTGAGCCGCTGGTGGTGGTCGTATATCTGCCGGATGTGGTTTCGGATGCAATCAGGGTTGCAGGGCGGCTAAGGGAGGACGCTCGCACCGTAATCGATATCAGTGGCAGGAAGTTTGGAGCGCAACTGAAACATGCCGATGCCATCGGCGCTGATTATGCGGTGATCATCGGAAAGCAGGAGGTCGAATCAGGGATGGTTACGCTGCGGGACATGAGAACCGGAGAGCAGGAGATGATCGGGCTTGAGGAGGCGGTTGCACAGATTACTGGATGACATACTTTGACCGCCACGAGAAATATCCTGTTGAATATCAGCGTCACCACCCCCCTGCCATCTGCCTGCCTGAGAAAAGCATCGTTTACAACTCTCTCAAATGATTTTACATAATCCGCTCCGATCTCCACATCATAAAAATCCTGATTCAGGTAACCCGCTGCAGCACCCGATGAAAATATGTTGAAGACCTCCTCAGGTGTGTGTTCTGTCTTTACGCTCTCTATTTCAGATAAAACCACCCTGAAACCGCAGTTCTCAAATAAATTCCTGTATTCTTCTGCTGTTTCAAGGAAAAACCATGGTTCCTCGAAGTGAGCAAAAATCACCTCCGTCTCCGGGTCTTCTTTCACCCTTTCGATCGCTTCTATGAAATTGGGACTATACACGCTCTTTGCAGGTGCCTGCACCCCGATTCTGCCGCCTTCCCGCAAGCTTGCGTAACAATTTTTGATTGCGTTTTGCGGGTCTCTGAACCACTGAAACACGGAATTGCAGAATATCACATCGAAAGAGTCCTCATAGTCCAGCTCTTCCACACCTTTTATCTCAAAGGTTATATCCAGACCCCTGTTCCTCTCCACAGCCTCTCTGATCATCCCTTCTGATGGATCGATCCCGACCACCCTGCCTCCGGTCATTTTCCTTATCTTTTCTGTCAGATTACCGACACCACATCCCAGATCCAGAACATCGTCGCTCTCTCCGATCTCTAAAAGATTCAGAAGCAGATCTGCTGCGGATCTCTGCACCAGCGAATGATCCTTGTAACTGGTGGAGATCCTTGAGAAATCGATCCTGTAATGCATATAATCATTTTGATCGCTGCTGATCCCTTCACTGCTGCAATATCCTTCTTGACCCCTTCCACGAAAACCACCAACACTCTCCACCTCACCTTGCAGACACCAGCGCGCTGATCACATCCCGGTCACGTTTCAGCATCTTCAGTTGATCAGCCGGTCCGATCATGGTCAGCCGGGATCTGTTGACCGGCTTCTTGAGCAGTTTATCGATCCATGAGTGGCTCACATCCCCAGGATAGCTCTCGATCTCGATTCCTGAGAACTCTCCAGGGGTTATCTTCGTCATCGTCGCCTCGATCAACTTGGTCTCCTCCTGCGGAGTCAGTCCGCTCTCGAGAACGATGATCTTCCCACTTTCCACGCCGTCGAGGATCAATCGTATCTTCTCCACCGATGTGAGCCGGTCGAGTTTGTCTTTTGAGATCATATCCAGTTGTATGCCCTTCATCCGATCACCTGAAATGGTCTGCAATTTTTTCATAGAGTATATCGATGTTGTCGCCGTTTAACGCGGAGATCGGCACTATCGGATGCTGTGGAAACGCGCTCTTGATGCGCGACGGGGCAGAGTTTTCGAGATCGATCTTGTTTGCCGCGATCAGCAGCGGAAGATTGCGCGCCTCCATATTACCGATCACAGTGACGTTCACCTGTGTGAACGGATCTTCAGTTGCATCCATCACCAGAATCACTCCTTCGAGGTCGTCAAGCCATCTGACCGCTTCTATCACCCCCTCGGTCGCTTCTTTTGCCCGGCGTCTGGATTCGTCCTCGCTGAGACCCTGTTTCATGAAATCCTGAAAATCAATCTTTGTCGCAAGCCCGGGAGTGTCCACAACGTCCAGCGTGATGGATGCGTTGTTCGATCTGATGGTCACCCCCTCTCTGCGGTGCGCCCTTCTGGTCTCGTGCGGGATATCAGAGACAGAGCCGACCACATCGCCTGTGAAGTCCCGCACGATCCTGTTTGCAAGCGTGGTCTTCCCTGCATTCGGCGGACCGTATATCCCGATGCGCCGCGCTCTCCCACGCTTGAAGATCCTGCTCATTGCTACAGAGAAGTTACTCCTGATTCGTTTTATGATGCCCATTACAACCACCATGATTATGTATAATGTAATAACTATTGATTAGTATAAAGGTTTGTCGGGCAGGGTCATTCGTCAGCATTCTTTGTTGATATCTTCTGTATTCTTCTGTATTGAAATTGCGTCCTTGAGGCTCAACTTCCCGGTGGCAACCCCTTCTGCAAGGACCCGTGAAATCGTGAGCTTGCCATCACTTTGCTCCCTGCTTTGGTCCTGAATCAATCGAATCTCACCGTTTGTCGGAGTTATGGACTGCTGACCTACCGAGACTCCTTTGAGACGTGCGATCTTGATCGCAGCACGTATATCAGGATCTCTACCGCTGGTTGGCGTAGTTCCGGTCTCATCCACCAGTTCCATGCGCACACCGAGCTTTAGCAGTGAATTGATCAGTTGAGTCCTGATCAGGCGTGCGCCATGCCCGATCCGAATGTTAACGCTCCTTGCATGTATCGATTTGATGATCTGATCCACCGTCTGATAGACCTCTGTTGCAGGGACGCGATGAGAAGAGAGCACGGCATCTCCGGCGACCGCCGCAACGCCAGTATGCTCGCCCGGATCGATCCCTATTATGATGTCAGCATCCCTGATATCAAGCAGCTTTAACAGTGCACGGTCAGCAATCATATCAGCACGCTCAGCAGGGTCTGCGATGACGATGTGGTCACGGTCAAAACCGATCGCATCAGCTTCAGAATCTGTGGTGATCACCACGCCCACGTACGGCGGTATCGGTTCGCCGACTTCAAACGTCGCAATCTTGATGTCCCTCGACCGCATCTCGTGGATGATCAACTGGTGCAGCGAGAAATCCCATGTGACCAGTGCAATCTGCTTGATCGGAGTACCTCCGTGGGTATATATTGGCGCGGGGTAAAAAAGGTGTTGTGCTCGGGTCGGGTGAATTTTTATTATTTTTCTGATTAAAATGGTTTGTTTTGATTCTATGTTATTTCGTATGTATGATTTGGAGTAACTACTCAGCCATACGGCTATCCCAAATAACCAACTGATGGAATAAACGGATCCCCTCTAAGC